>JAYUFA010000045.1:0-7360 GCA_043738925.1 Actinomycetota bacterium | reverse complement strand
CGAGGCCGCGAAGTTGGTCGAGCTGTGCCGTTGCGGCTTCGGCGTCTTGCATGAGAGCCGACTCGGTGATCTCGAGACAGATCGACTCGGGCGCGATGTCGCAATCACGTAGTGCTGCTTCGATGGTGGGCACGAGATCCGGCTCGCCGAGTTGGCGCGCTGAGAGGTTCACCCACACGCGCGGCCTCGCGTTGTCGGGATACATCCGCTCCCACACGCCGACCTGACGGCATGCCTCTTCGATCACCCAGCGGCCGATCGGCACGATGAGCCCCGTCTCCTCGGCCAACGGGATGAAGTCGCCCGGCGGGATCAACGTGCCGTCTTCGCGCTGCCAGCGCACGAGCGCCTCGAAGCCGACCACCTTCTCGGTGCGAAGGTCGATCTCCGGTTGGTAGTGCAACCGGAGCTCACCACGTTCGACGGCACGTCGCAGCGCGAACTCGGTCGCGAGCTTGTTCAACGTCGAGCTGCGTTCCTCGGGATCAAACACCACGTATCGGCTGCGGCCGGCGCGTTTGGCCTCATACATCGCGGTGTCAGCGTTCTCCACCAGACGCATCGGATCGTCCTTGCCGGCAGACACGGCGATGCCGATGCTCGCAGACAGATCGATCGTTCGTCCGTACACCGTGAACGGTTGGTTCAACGAGTGAAGCACTCGACTCGCAACGGTGGTCGCGACCTGTGTGTTGTCGACACCGGTGCAAAGCATCACAAACTCGTCACCACCCAGGCGCGCGAGTGTGTCGCCGGGCCGCACCATGCCGGTCAAACGTTCGGCAACGGCGACAAGCGTGGCGTCGCCTGCGTAGTGGCCGATCGTGTCGTTCACGGCCTTGAAGCCATCGAGGTCGATGAACAACACGGCCACGTTTTGGCGGGTGCGACGCGTCACCTTCAACGCCTGATTGATGCGATCGAGCAGCAAAGCGCGATTCGGCAGGCCGGTGAGCTCGTCGTGGAACGCGAGCCGCACGAGTTCCTTTTCGGTGCGCTTGCGTTCCGTGATGTCGCGCGACGACGACTGCAATTGCAACACGTTGCCGTCGCCGCCGCTGATGGCGGTGATCACCGATTCGAACCACACGTACGTGCCGCCGCGTCGCCGCGAGCGATAGGAGAACTCTTGGCTCGCGGTGCCCCGTGCGCCGACCGCATGCAACGCCGACTCGAACGCCTTGCGATCCTCGGGGTGTACCCGCTCGACCGGATGCGAGCCCACCAGTTCCGTGGCTTCGTAGCCGAGCAGTTTGCGCACCGACGGTGACACGTACTGGTAGACCCCGTCGGGGTCGTGCAGACACACGAGGTCGGAGGTGTTCTCGGCGAGGGCCCGGAATCGTGCTTCCGATTCGGCGAGCTGGCGATTCTTCGTCTCGATCACGGCCTCGGCCGCGTGACGAGCCGCGATGTCCTGCGCTTCGACGACGAGGAATACGACGCCGTCTTGCGCATCGCTCACCGGTGTGAGCGTGACCTCCACCGGAAGGTCGTGCATCACGCCGACCTCGGATCGGTACAGAATCACCGCGGTCGCTGTTTGACCCGTGCGGGCGCGCTGCACCAGCGAGCGAAGTTCGTCACGACCGCGCGGATCGGTCTGAAACCACGGCGTGTCCCACAGCGGTCGCCCCAGGATGTGACCGCGGGTGAGCCCGGTGGTCTCCAGCGCGCGCTTGTTGATATCGAGCAACGTGCCGTCGATGTCGACGAGGCCGGCGAAGTGCTGCATGCCTTCGAGCACGATGCGTGCTTGCAGCGCGCGCGTGTGATCATCGGTTCGCGAGTCGGCGAGAGAGGCAAGTCGATCTTCGACATGCTCGCGTCGCTCGGATTGCTGCCACGGGGATCGGCTGCGTTCCGTCACCTGTCACCATTCGTCGTCGGGGCTTCGCTCGAATGCTCACCCCGACCCGAGCGGCGCACGCGTCGAAACTCGCGCGCATCACACAGGCTCCGCCCGACACCTCAGGACAACGTAGCGACGACCTGTTGCATGACAACGGATGCCACAGATGTAATTTGCACCGGCGAAAAGTCAGTCGAGCGTGCGTGATCGCGCAAACGACGAACCGCCGTCCACCTGCAATGTGACACCGCTGATGCACTCGGCTTGGCTCGACGCGAGGAACAAGATGGCGTAGGCCACGTCGATGGCTGTTGCCACGCGCGTGAGGCTCATCCCTTCGACGTACGCGCGGCGTTCAGGCGTCATCTCGACATCGCGTTCCTCGTGCAGGATGTAGCCCGGCTGCACCGTGTTGCAACGGATGCCTTCGCGCGCGTAGTCGAGCGTGATGCTGCGAGTAAGAGCGTTCATCGCGCCTTTCGACGCGGTGTACGCCGCGAGCTTCGGCGAGGCGCGCTCGGCTGTCCGCGAGGAGACGTTGACAATCGCACCGTGTCCAAGAGCGAGCATGCCCGTGACCGCTTCTTGCATCAGCCAGACCGCGCCGACCACGTTGACGCGGTACATGTCGTTCCACACCGACGCGGGCACATCGAGCAGCTTGGCGTCGGCCGCGATGATTTCGGGGGCAACAGCGTTGTTGACGAGCACGCTCACCGGGCCGAACCGCGCGGCCGCCTCGCGCACAAGGCCGCGGGCTTGGTCCTCCACGGTGAGGTCGGCGCGCAGAAACATTGCGTTGCCGCCATCGGCGCGGATCTCGGCCACCAGTGACTCGCCACGCTCGACGTTGCGACCGGTCACCACCGTGGCGGCACCCTCGGCCGCGAAGAGCCGGGCCACCGTCTTGCCCAGCCCGGCCGTGGAGCCCGTGACCACTGCTACTTCACCCGCGAGTCGCCCTGTCATAGGCGCCAACGGTAATGTCGCTGCGTCTTCGCCGTGTGAGCGCGTGCTGCGCCAACACGAACCAGGGCTTCGCAAGATTTGCGCGTGACACGAAGGGACAATCCAGGTGGCCGGCTTTCTCGAGGGCAAGAACATTGCGGTGACAGGCGCCGGTAGCGGTATCGGCAAGGCGATCGCCTTGGCAGCTGCGGCCGAAGGTGCGCACGTGGTGGTCGCCGACTACGGCGTGTCGATGGACGGCTCCGATCCCACTAGCGCCGTCGCCGACGGCGTTGTCGCCGAGATCAAGGCCGCAGGTGGCACCGCGGTCGCGGTGGCCGGTGACGTCAGCGAGATGGCAACCGGGCAAGCCATCGTCGATGCGGCGATCTCCAACTGGGGTTCGATCGACGGCGTCGTGTGCGTCGCCGGCATCTTGCGCGAGCGCATGCTGTTCAACATGTCCGAATCCGAGTGGGACGATGTCGTGCGCGTGCACCTCAAGGGCACCTTCACCGTGTTTCGCGCCGCGATGGCCGTCATGCGCAAACAACCAACCGGCGGCTCGCTCATCGGCTTCACCTCGGGTGCGTTCATCGGCTCGACCGCGCAGGCCAACTACTCGGCGGCCAAGGGCGGCATCATTTCGCTGACGAAGAGCGCCGCGCTCACGGGCCTGAAGTACGGCATCAACGCCAACATCATCGCCCCGGTGGCCAAGACCCGCATGAGCGACCAGGTGCCCTTCGGTATCGAGATGGGTATGCCCGAAGACATCGCACCGATGGTGGTGTACCTGTTGTCCGATCAGGCCAAGGAGATCTCGGGTCAGATCTACACCTGCGTCGGGCCTCGCATTTCGGTGTGGAACCAGCCCAAAGAGATACGGAGCATGTTCGCACCCGGCATGGGTCGCTGGACACCCGAGGAGATCGCCGACATCTTGCCGCGCACCATCAAGACCGAGGAACATCCTTTCCTCGCCGAGATGGCGTCGCGCATGAAGCAGATCGAAGAGCGCAAAGCCGCCGAAGCCGCGCAAGGCTGACGTAGCAGTCACGCGGTCGCGCTAGCTGCGTCCGCCGGAAAGGGGGACATCATGGGTGCACTCGACGGACGCGTCTGCGTGATCACCGGCGCGGGTCGCGGCATTGGTCGTCATCACGCGTTGCTGTTCGCGTCGGAAGGCGCGTCGGTGGTGGTCAACGACAACGGTTGCGGGCCCGACGGTTTGGGTCACGATGCAACCGTCGCTGCTGGTGTTGCCGAAGAGATCGTCGCCGCCGGCGGTGTGGCGGTTGCGAGCGATGCCAGCGTCGCGACCATTGCCGGCGCGCAGTCGGTTTACGACCTCGCGGTGAGCACGTTCGGTGAGCTCAACGTGGTGGTCAACAACGCGGGTGTGCTGCGCGACAAGATGTTCGTCAACATGTCCGAGGACGATTGGGATGCCGTGATGAGCGGGCATCTCAAGACCACCTTCTGTATGTCTCGTGTGGCGATGGGTGCGTGGCGCGACGAGTCAAAGGCCGGCAAGGAACTCGCGAACGCGATCGTCAACACGTCCTCGACCTCGGGGCTGATCGGCTCGCCGGGCCAGACCAACTATGGCGCCGCGAAGGCTGCCATCGCGTCGCTCACGATGATCCTCGCTATGGAAGCGAAGCGCATTGGTGTGCGAGTGAACTGCATCGTGCCGGCGGGCCGCACCCGGATGACCGAAGATTCGCCGGGCACGAAAGACCTCGTCCGCAAACCCGACGACGGCAGCTTCGACGTGTTCGCACCGCATCATGTGTCGCCGGTCGTCGCCTACCTCGCGTCGCGGCAGTGCACGCTCACCGGCCGTGTGTTCATGGCCAAAGGCGGCGACATCCGCCCGTTCGTGCCGTGGCAACGCATGCCGTGGGTCGCCGAGCAGAAGGATTTCACGGTCGCCGAAGTCGCCGAGCTCATGAAGAACGTGCCTGACGTGCCGGTGTCACCCTGAAGCGTCAAGCGGCGCACCCAACATTCGACCCTCGGAGATCACGATGACCACGAACCCGCCCACCTACGTCGCGGGCCATCAGCTGCTGGCGGGCAAGACAGCGGTGATCACCGCCGCGGCCGGCACCGGCATAGGGAACGCCGCTGCCAAGCGTTGCATCGAAGAGGGCGCGCGCGTGCTGATCTCCGACATCCACGAGCGCCGTCTCGGCGAGGCAGTCGATCGCCTTGAGCAGGAAACCGGGCAGCGGCCCGCGTCGGCCTTGTGCAACGTGACGAACGAAGCCGACGTGCAGAACCTTGTGGCGAGCGCGGTGCGCGAACTCGGCGGCATCGACATCATGATCAACAACGCCGGCATGGGCGGCACCGCGAATCTTGTCGACATGACCGACGAGCAGTGGAACGTGGTCATGGATGTCACGCTCAACGGCACGATGCGCGCCACACGCGCGGTGCTACGACACATGATCGAGCGCGGCCAAGGCGGCGCGATCGTCAACAACGCGTCGGTGGTCGGCTGGCGTGCGCAGGCCGGTCAGGCGCACTACGCCGCAGCCAAAGCGGGTGTGATGGCGCTCACTCGTTGCGCTGCGATGGAGGCCGCTCCGTATGGCATCCGCGTGAACTGTGTGTCGCCGTCGCTCGCGATGCATCCATTCCTGGCGAAGGTGTCGACGCAGGAGTTCCTCGACTCGCTCATCAGCCTCGAGGCCTTTCACCGCCCTGCCGAGACGTGGGAGATCGCCAACGTGATGGTGTTCCTCGCGAGCGAATACTCGTCGTACATGACCGGCGAAGTGCTGTCCGTGTCGAGCCAGCATCCCTGACGAAAAATCGTTCAAAGAAGTCCGCTGCGGGCTACGCCTTCGGCGCCGGCCAGCCCGGGAGCAGACCGCGGCGCTTGCACTCGCGCTGAGCCATCACGATCTGGCCCCGCAGCGCGTCCGACTCGGGATCGGTGGCCAACCACGCGACAGCTGCGCCGATCACGGGCGGCGTTGCGGGTACGAAGTGTTGCGCGTATTGCGCGGAGCGATTTACCGCCTCGGTCTTCTCGGTGACCACGAAGCCGGGATCGACGCTGAAGGTACGGATGTTGTGATCGGCGAGCTCCACATGCAGCAGCGGCGCCATGCGTGCGAACGCCGCTTTCGACATCGCATAGCCCATGCCCCAACCCCCGCTGCCAATACGTGCGGGGGGATCCTGGTATGCGGTGGCCGAGATCATGTTGATGATGGTGCCGGCGTTGCGTTCGATCATCTGCGACAGAACGGCCTTGGTGATCGCGATCTGGGCGAAGACGTTGCCTTCGAAGATCGCGTGCAGATCGTCCTCGGCGAGATCGAGGAACTCGACCATCGTGCCGTGGCCTTGGTAGATGGCGTTGTTGACGAGTACGTCGATGCGTCCGAAGCGTTCGGTCACCGCAGCTACACCATCGAGGATCGATTGACGCTGAAGCACGTCCATCTGGACCGCGAGCCCGGCGCCACCTGCGGCCTCGATGGCATCGACGGTGGTATCAAGGCCGCCCGACACGGCGATCGACGGATCGGTGTCGACGCGGCCATCGCCGTCACGCAAAGTTCGGGCTGAGACGGCGACGTCGAAGCCGCTCTGGGCGAGGTGGATGGCACATGCCTTGCCGATGCCTCGGCTGGCGCCGGTGACGAGAGCGACGGGCCGTTGAGAAGTCATGCGCGGACCCTATCGTTTGCTCATTCGCGAGACCGAAGGGGGCGCCGCGATGGGGTGGGACTTTTCGACCGATGCCGAGTTCCAAACGAAACTCGACTGGATGAGGGACTTCCTCGACAACGAGATCCTTCCTTTGGAGACCATCGAGTACGACGTCACCGAGGCGCAGTGGGCCCGGTTGACCGATCCACTCAAGGCAGAGGTCAAGCGGCAGGGTCTGTGGGCGTGCCATCTCGAGCCCGAGCTCGGCGGCCAGGGCTTTGGTCAGGTCAAGTTGGCGTTGATGCACGAGATCCTCGGCCGCTCGACCACCATCGCTCCGGGCGTCTTTGGGAATCAGGCACCCGATTCGGGCAACGCGGAACTCATCGCCATCGGCGGCAACGCCGAGCAGAAGCAGCAGTGGCTCACTCCGTTACTCGAGGGCCGCATGAAAAGCGGTTACTCGATGACCGAACCCGATGTCGCAGGTTCGGACCCGACGCTCATTCGCTCCAGCGCCGTGCTTGACGGCGACGAGTACGTGATCAACGGCCACAAGTGGTTCACGTCGCAGGGCTCGAAGGCCGACTTCCTCATCGTCATGGTCGTCACGAACCCTGAGGTGCACGCTTACCAAGGGTGTTCGATGATCATCGTGCCGACGACCACGCCCGGGGTGCGGATCGTGCGCGACGTTCCCAACATGCACCATCCGGTGCAGGCCCATGGGTCGAATCGACAACCGGGCGGTCACGCCGAGATCGTGTACGAGAACGTGCGTGTGCCGCGTGCGAACCTCATCGGCAATCCGGGTGACGGCTTCGTGCTTGCGCAGAAGCGCCTCGGGCCGGGGCGCATCCATCACGCGATGCGTTGGCTCGGTCA
>JAYUFA010000044.1:0-19314 GCA_043738925.1 Actinomycetota bacterium | reverse complement strand
CCACCGCACTTGCCCGAGCGGCGCGCAACGACGGCTGGCTCGGCATGAACTACGACCTCGACGAGATCGATGTGCTTCTGGGCGCGTTGCACGAAGCGCGAGCCCGCGCCACCGACCTTGGCGTCGCGACGTCAGGTCCGTTCGAAACCATGGTCATCCCGAACGTGCTGCCGACGCACGCGGTGTACGACGCGCTGGAATCAAAGGGTGTCACTTCAACGATCTGCATGCCGTGGATGCCTGGCGACACTGTGGTCGCCACGGTCGGGGCGAAGATCGATGCGATGCGCACGTTCGCCGACGTGTTCATCGCGAGTCGCTGACATGGCGATGCTCGAGCCCAGCGCTGCGCAACACAAGGCGCTCGCGTGAGCGTGCTCGCGTCGGTCGAACGACGCGGGCGCATGATCGACGCATCGGGCGTGCGGCTATGGGCCGAGGAGATCGGCCCGCTCGACGCGACGCCGGTATTGCTCGTGCACCGCATGGCCGCCCAGGGTTTCGAGTGGCCGGACGCGCTCGTCGAGGGCTTGCTCGTCGCCGGCTATCGCACGATCACCTACGACCACCGTGGGTTCGGCTGGTCCGAGTCAGGGCCGGTCGATGCGCCGATGCGATTCCAGGACCTCGTCGATGATGCCAAAGCCGTACTTGCAGCGTTCGGCGTGACGTCCGCGCATCTTGTTGGATCATCAGTTGGTGGAGTCATTGCCCGCTGTGTTGCGCTCGAGTGCGCACCCCTTGCTCGATCGCTGACGTTCATCGGGTCAAGCCCTGGTGACGGCTCATTGCCGGTATGGACACCGGAGTACACGGCGATTGCATTGAGCCCACCGGGGCCAACGTTCGATGAGCGCGTCGACTACCTCGTACGAGAACTGCAGGTGATGAGCGACGATCGCTTCGACGAGGTCGAGGCACGCGCTCGAGCCGCGCGATGCGTGCTTCGCGGGTGGACGCTCGATGCCCTGCGCCGGGTTGCGCGCGCGGCGAAGCATCGCTCGCTCGGCGAACGTGACCTGCGGCAGCTCGCCGCGATCACCGTGCCTTGCGTTGTGCTGCACGGGACCCACGACGCTGTGCTCGGTGTCGCGCACGGCCAGATGTTGAGCCAGTGCGTGCCCGGCGCCGAGCTCGTGGTGATCGACGGCATGGGTCACGACATACAGGCGCACTACGTTGCGGCGATGCTCGACGCGATGCTGCCGGTGATGGCGCGTGGTGATGCGAACCAAAACGGAGGTGGCACGTCGTGGACCTGTTGATCGGTGACGTCTTCCGGGCTGCGGCCAACGCGGCGCCCCAGCGTGTGGCCGTGGAGCTCGGAGATCGCCAATTCACCTACGCCGAACTCGATCGGCTCGGCAACGCCCACGCGCACGCGCTCGCCGCGCTCGGCGTGCAGTTGCGCGACCGCGTGGTGATGTGGAGCTACACCGACATCGACGCGGTGCCGCTGTTCGTCGGTCTGGCCAAGCTGGGCGCCGCGTTCGCCCCCGCCAACGCGTTGCTCGGCGTTGATGAGGCCACGGAGATGATCGGCTTGGCGCGGCCGAGCGCGCTGGTGGTCGATGACGTGCATCGCGGCGATGGAGCGATTGTCGCCGAGCGTCTCGGTGTGCCGCTCTGTGTGCTCGGCGAGATCATCGACGCGAACACTCCCACGCACGATGTGAGCGCGCCGGGCCTGACCGAGCGTGACCCTCATGCGCTGTTCTTCACCAGTGGCAGCACCGGCAAGTCGAAAGGAGTCGTGCTTTCGCATCGCGTGAACTACCTGCGTACGCACCCCGGCTCGCAGCTCGAGCCGCGCGGCGCGATGGTCTGCATGTATCCGCTGTTCCACATGGGCGCATGGACCATCGCTCTGCAGTCGTTCCAGACGCAAACCACGGTGGTATTGGTCGCGCAAGCCGACGCCGCGCTGATCTGCGACGCCGTGGAGCACTGGCAGGCAACACATCTCAACGCCATTCCTGTCGTGTGGCATCGCGTGCTCACCCATGTCGCCGAGCGAGCGGCGGCCGGCGCACCGCGTGATTTGAGCTCGTTACGCATCGTCGATTCGGGCACCTCGGCCACGCCGATCGAACTGCTCGAAGCGATTCATGTGGCGATTCCGCATGCACATCGCCGCGTGTTCTACGGCTCCACCGAGGCCGGAGCGGTCACGTTCCTCCGCGACGAGGACATGGCCCGCAAACCCGGCGCCTGCGGCACGGTGCAGCACTCCTGCACGATTCGCACCGACGCGGTCACCGGTGAAATGCAAACGTTCGGCCCACTGCATTTCGACGGCTACTTCGACAACCCCGAAGCCACTGCGGAGGCTTTTACTGCCGACGGATGGTTTCGCACCGGCGATGTCGCCGCACGCGACGATGAAGGCTTCTATGCCATCGTCGGTCGCGTCAAGGACGTCATCCGTACCGGTGGCGAGTCGGTCTCGCCGAGTGAGGTCGAACTGGCCATCGCCGATCATCCGGCGTTGAGCGACGTGGCCGTGGTCGGTCTGCCCGACGCTCAATGGGGCGAGGTGGTGTGTGCGGTGCTCGTCGTCCGCGAGGGCGCGGCAACCCCCACGCTCGACGAAATACAGACCCACGTCGAGACGCGTCTCGCCAAGTTCAAACGGCCGCGACGCCTTGAGGTACTCGTGCGCATTCCGCGCACACCTGCCACGAATCAAGTGCAACGTCGCTTGATCATCGAGCAGCTGACCAGCCGATGAATCTGCTGTTGGAGGTACCGCGGTGAGCGAACCATTGGCAATCGGCTCGATCTCGATGCGGATCTATCCGCACGATCTTTCGGCGCGCGAACAGCTCGACGAGGCGCGTGTGCAGGCGCGCCTCGCGGTCGAGGCCGGCTTCGACGGCGTGATGCTCGCCGAGCATCACTGCGGCTTTCCCGGCTACTTCCCGAACCCGCAGCAGATCGGTGGGTTCTTGTTGGCGGCCATGCCGCACGGATGGATGGCGTCGGCGCCGATGCTGCTGCCGATGTTGCCGTACGGCATGTACGCCGAACAGCTCGCGTGGTTGCAGGCCGCGTATCCGGGGCGAGTGGGCGCGGGGTTCGCGTCGGGCGCGTTCCCCGACGACTTTGCGATCGTCGGCGTGCCGTTCGACGAGATCACGCCGCGCTTCAAAGATGCGCTACCAAAGGTCGTCGCCGCGCTCCGTGGCGCCGACTCCACCGTTCTGGGCGGTGACCGCGCGTTGCAGGCATGCGCCGCCTCGCCGGTTCCGCTCGTGGTCGCTGCGCAGAGCCTGCCCGCGGTGCGCCGCGCCGCGGGCCTGGGCATCGGCATCCTCTACGACTCGCTGCAGACCAACGAACATTCGCGCAAGCTCTCCGATGCGTACGACGCTGCGGGTGGCGCGGCAGCCAAGATTCTCATCCGCCGTGTGTGGATCGGTGATCCGCCTGAGGAAAACGCGGCGGCGCAGATGCAGGCGTTTCGCTCGGTCGCTACTGATCGCGTGGCCAAGAACTGGGGCGACGCCGACCAACTCGTACATGGACGAGACGGCAAGGAAGCAGCCGAGAAGCTGGTCGCGGTGATGCGCGATTCGCACGTGAACGCGGTCAACGTGCGCGTGCACCTGAAGGGCCTGACTCCCGCGCAGGTGCGCGAACAAGTCGAGCGTCACGGCACCGAGTTCCTGCCGCACTTCCGCACGCTTTGGTCGGGTGAGCAGTGACTTTCGACTTGTTCGGCTTGGTCGGTCGCGTCGCCGTGGTCACCGGCGGCGGGCAGGGACTCGGCCGCGGTATCTGCGAGCTGTTCGCGTCGGTCGGCGCGAAGGTAGCGGTGCTCGACATCGACGCCGGGCTGGCTGATGATGTCGCGCGCTCGTTGCCGACCGAGTCGATCGCGATTGGCGTCGACGTTCGCCACAAGGCCGAGGTCGACGACGCCGCGGCCGACGTGCTGCGCTTGTTGGGTGCACCTCGTGTATGGGTCAACAATGTCGGGGGCCTCGCGGGGACGCCCGCCGGCCCAACGCTCGACCTCACGGCCGACGACCTGGCACGTGTGCTCGAACTCAATGTCACCGGCACGCTGCTGGCGTGTCAGAGCGCCATTGGTTCGTTCGCCGCGAACGTCGACCCATCGCTGCGAGACGGCGGTGTCATCGTCAACATCTGCTCGTTACAAGGCATGCGCGGCTCGCCACACCTCGCGGCCTACGGAGCCGCGAAGGCCGCAGTGGCGCATCTCACGCAAACGCTCGCGCTCGAGTACGCGCCGCAGGGTGTGCGCGTCAATGCTGTTGCGCCCTCGTTCGTCGAGACGCCGGCATCGGCTGCTTTGGTCTCGGCCGAACGTCGCGAGGCGTCGGTGCGCGCCATACCGCTCGGGTTTGTCAGCGCGCCCGCTGACATCGCCGGCACCGTACTGGCGTTGGCGAGTGATCTCACGCGCTTCGTCACCGGCCAGGTCATCATCGCCGATGGCGGGCTCTCGCTCACCACCGCCCGCCCGCACCGCGGGCAGATCTGAGGCGTTCCGCCTTGCGCCATCACTGCCCGCTGAAGCTATTCCCAGATAAAATTCAGGTGGGCCGATGCCAGACCGTTGACGAACGCGTTGGGCATATCGACCGGCGTCGTGCCGGGTGCAATCTGCATGGTCTTGACGCGTCGGAGCAGCTCTTCGTAGAAGGTGCGGATCTCGAGACGCGCCAACGAGGCGCCCAAGCAGAAGTGCGTGCCGAAGCCGAACGCGATGTGGTTGTTGGGCGTGCGCGCGACGTTGAACGCGTCGCCATCGACGAAGTGGTTCTCGTCGCGGTTCGCCGACGCATAAAGCAACACCAACTGCTGACCCGCGCGGATCGTCTGACCGCCGATCTCGTAGTCGCGGTTCGCGACGCGGCACATGTTGTGCACCGGACTCACGACGCGAATGAACTCCTCGACGGCTACATCGAGGTCGGCGCCGCCTTTGAGCAGCGCCCACTGGTCGGGGTTGGCGATGAGGTTGAGCATGGTCCGACCGATCACCGTGCGCGTGGTTTCGGCGCCACCGTCGAGCACCAGGAGACAGTCGGAACCGATGTCTTCGACGCTGAGCGGTTGACCGTCGATGAGCGCGTTTGTCCAGACGGTCATCACGTCGTCCATCGGGCAGAGCTTCTTCTCTTCGTAGAGCGCGGCCGAGTCCATGAAGAACTGCACGGCCGCTCGCACACCCTCGTCGTTGAAGTATCGCGGTCCGCCGCCGAGCTGGATTGTTGCTTCGGAGAAGTACTTGAGTTCGCGCCACTTCTCGTCAGGAAAGCCGAGCAGCTTTCCGATCATCATCGCCGGCAAAGGTGCCGCGAGCGTGTCGACGATCTCGACCGCGCCGCTCATCGCCTGAGCGTCGTCCAGTAGTCGGTTGACCTTGACTCGGACATCTTCTCGCCAGGCACCGACGGCGCGAGGCGTAAAGCGACGTGACACGAGATTGCGGCGCTTGTTGTGCTGCGGGTCATCGAGGCCGATGATCGAATCGTCGGCCGCAATGTTCGGACGGTAACCGCCCTTCTCCTTGCCGGAGTTGATGAAAACGTCCTTGCGCTTTTCGATCTCGATCACGTCGTCGTAGCGAAAGATGCCCCACAGCTCGTTGATGGCGTCCCAATACACCGGTGCGTGCGCACGCGCCCACCGATAGGTGTTGTCGGCGTCGTCGATGTAGAAGCGTCCGTCAAGAAGGTCGAGGTTGCGCTCGGTGATACTCATGGCCGGCAGGCTATGTGGTTCAGCGTGTAGGTGAAGCGTCGCGGGCGCTCAGCGGACCTGGCCCGAATTGGGGTTGGCGATCATCGACGACACGTCGACCGCTTCGAACGCGGAGCCCGGTACGCGATGCAACGTGGCGAGCGTGTCGTTGTTCCACCGCTCGTCGGGAGCGCCGCTCATGTACCAGGCCGAGCCATTGTCGGCCACGATCGCGCCGTGCTGTTTCAGCGCTTCGAGAATGACCTGCGCATCGTGAGGAAATCCCGACGTGTCGAAGTCGGCGCGAAGGCGCAGCCACAGCCCCATCGGCGGAAGGTTCGTGTCGGTGCGTGAGCTGGCTTGGTGGCGAGCGGGCCACAGGTAGGTCTTCTGCGTACGCGGCACGGTGATGCGGATGGCGTGATCGATGTGACCCGCCGCGACCTCGTCGTAGCGCACCAATCCCGGCAGGATGGCCAGTCCGGCCGCGTCGGCCGAAGTCCACCCGTCGGGGCGCAGCGCGTTCGACGTGAGATCGAACACCGCGCCCGAGCCGGCATGCCACCCAGCGCCCGTGGGTGTGCTCGACCACGTCTCATACAGGTGGCAGTCGGTCTGATCGACCACAAGCACGTGGCGATCACCGGTGCTCTGCGCGCCGCCTTCAATGGGCGCGTCGGTCGGAATCGGGTACGGCCCCGGTTCGCTCTCGTCGGCATAGTCGAACGCAACCGGCACCTTCACCTGGCCGGCGGGCACGACCACATACGGAATGCCGATCGGCCCGCCGTCCCACAATCCGCTGCCAAAATCGGCCTTGAGACCACTCGTCGCGCCGATGCTCGCGATGTATGCCGACGAGTTGGCGCGCACGGGCAAGGTGCTCACGTTCGCATACCAATAGCTACTGCGGGGAAAGAGGCTGCAACGGCCGAGGGAGGTCGGTGAACCATTGGCCGGTCGCTGGCCCGCGACGGTTGGCGCGGGCGGGGTTGGTGCGGGCGGGATTGGTGCCGCGGGCACGCGCGGCGGCGCGCTTGTGACCTTGGTCGGGTGGGGCGCGGGCTGCATCTCGGGCGGTGCCGCAGTCGTAGTGGCAACCGGCGCGGCGCTGGTCGTCGGCGTGGTTGTCGCCGACAGACCGGACGTGGTTGCTGGTGAGATGAACGCGTCGGCCCCTGTCGTCGTGGTGTTGCTTGCGCGTGCCGCCGCGATGTCGACGCTGGCATGCTTGTCGCTCGCGCAAGCGGCAAGCACCGCGAGCGCGCTGACTGTGCCCACCAATCGTCGCATATGCACGCGCGGACCTCCTCCATGTCGCTGCCCGCGGGTGGATCATCGGCCGATGGCCACCGTACCCTTAGGACCCGCGCCAAGAGGCGACAGCTTTGTGCGGTGAGGGGACCATGCGTACCGACGTTGTATTCGAAGGATTTGGCGGCGTGTCGCTGCGAGGCTGGTTGTATCTGCCGACCACGGCTGGTGCGCCGTGCGCCGGTGTCGTCATGGCCCATGGTTTCTCGGCCACCAAGGAGATGGCACTCGACGCCTACGCCACGGTGTTCTGTGAGGCCGGGCTCGCCGTGCTCGTGTACGACCATCGTTGTCTCGGCGCCAGCGACGGTGAACCTCGTCAAGTCATCAACCCGTGGGCACAAGCGCGTGACTACCGATACGCGCTCGGGTGGCTTGCGGCGCGGCCCGAGGTCGATCGTGACCGCATTGGTTTGTGGGGTTCGAGCTTCAGCGGCGGCCAGGTGCTCGTGCTCGGCGCCGTCGACGATCGGGTGCGCGCCGTGGTCGCAAATGTTCCGTTCGCGGGCATCGGGCGTGACTACGCCGATGCCGTCGCCGTAGCGGTCCGGTTCGCTGCGCTACGCGAAGCGTTGTGCGATCTCAGTGGCGCGGGGCCGGCCGACTCAACAGCCCCGCCGATGGGACCGCTGGCAGTCGTGCACGAACCGGGCGAGTCGGCAGACACGCAGGTGTTCCTCGGCCAGCCCGAATCGAGCGAGTGGTTCCTCGCAGCCGGCGGGGCGGCGGGCACTGGTTGGCAGAATCAGGTTTGGCTGCGTTCGATCGTCGGCAACGAGCCCGCGTTCGACCCTGGTGTTGCGGTGGCGCACCTCCGTGCGCCGGTGTTGTTCGTGGTGGCCACCCAGGACATCGTGGCTTCAACCGAAGCGGCGGTCGCCGCGTTCGATCGCGCGCCTGAACCGAAGGAGTTGGTGATGATCGAGGGTCACCATTTCACGCCATACTCGGGGCCGGCTTGCGTGCAGGCATCCGAAGCCGCACGCGACTTCTTCCTCCGGTATCTCTGACCCTGGCAGCGGTGTTCTGCGCCCAATCCTTCAGGCGGGCAGCGGTTGTGCGCCGCGCAGAACACGGCCACGCAGCTCACCCGTAAACTGGCCGTTGCGCGATACCACGATGCCGCTCACGATGGTGGCCACGTAGCCGTCCGCCTTTTGTACGAGGCGCCGTGCGTCGCCCGGCAGGTCGTAGGCCATCTCGGGCATGCGCAGGCGCAGGTTGTCGTAGTCGATGATGTTGATGTCTGCCTTGTAGCCAGCTTGCAGGAGACCGCGATCAAGAAGGCCGTACAGGTTCGCTGTATCGCGCGTCTGGCGTTTCACGACGAACGGCAGCGGCAGCTTTGGGCCGCGCGTGCGATCGCGCGTCCAGTGCGTGAGCATCGACGTCGGGATTGAAGCGTCGCAGATGATGGCCACGTGCGCGCCACCGTCGGCGAGTCCGAGCACCGCTTGGGGATGTGTGATCATCTCGTACAGCGCGTCGAACGTGTTGTGTGCGTAGTTGTTGACCGGAATCGTGAACAGCGCGTTGGCCGGCCCTTCGAGGATCATGTCGTACAACACGTCGGCGCTCGTGCGCCCGGTGCGTTCTGCGATTGCACCGACCGAGGTCTCGAGCGGAGGCTCGTAGTCGAGCGTGTCGCTCAGCGGCCAAATGCGGTCGGCCATACGATCGAGCAAGCTCATCGTCGCGTTGGCGGGCTGCTCGCGCAGGATTGCCTCGCGAACCGAGCGATCGTGCATGCGAGCGAGCTTCTGCTCGGCGGTGAGCCCTGCCATTGCGTCCCATGTAGGGCGACCCTTGAACGCGTGGTATGTCGTGTCCATGCCGAACAAGAGGCCCGAAGCGCGGCCAGCGACCTGCGCGATGACGGTGGCGCCGTCGGCGGCCGCGGCGGCGGTGGCTTCGAGGATGCGTCGATACAGCATCGTGTCGGTGTTGCCCTGCGTCATGCCGAACGTGACCGGCCGGTTGATGGCCTTCGACAGCCTGTGCATCCACTCGACTTCGTGAGGCAGCGACTCGTCGTCCTCGCCCGCAACGCCAGCGGGCGACACTTCGAACAATCCGGCGCCCAGTTCGCGCAGCGCGTTGCCGATACCAAACAGCTCGTCCTCGGTGGCGAACGTGCCGGGTACTGGCGTGCCGTCGAGCGCGTGATGCAACATCGTGCGTGACGTGCTGAAGCCGAGCGCGCCCGCAATCACCGCTTCCTTCACGATCGCGGCCATCTGCGCGATGTCATCTGGAGTGGCGGTTTCATTGTCGGCTCCGCGCTCGCCCATGACATAGGCACGCACCGGCGCGTGTGCGATCTGCGTGCCGACGTCCATCACGTGCGGTAGTGAGTCGATGAAGTCGATGTACTCGGGGAACGTCTCCCAGCCCCACTTCATACCGGCGGTGAGCGCCGTGCCGGGAATGTCCTCGACCCCCTCCATCAGCTCGCTCAACCATTGCCGCTTGTCGGGTGCCACGGGCGCGAAGCCGACACCGCAGTTGCCCATCACGACGGTGGTGACACCGTGGTAGCACGAGGGAGTCAGGTACGGATCCCAGGTGACCTGACCGTCGTAGTGCGAGTGGATGTCGACGAACCCCGGCGTGACCAACAAGCCGGCCGCGTCGATGATCTCGCATGCCTCGGTGCCCTGTGATCCTGGCGCGCCGACGCCGGTGATGCGGGTACCCGTGACCGCCACGTCACCCACGAACGGCTCGCCGCCGCTGCCGTCGACGATGGTGCCGTTGATGATGAGAAGGTCATGCATACCTCCAGCGTAGGGTGTTGCGATGCAGGCGTTCACGATCGACGTTCCCCAGCAGGCCCTCGATGACCTTCGGATGCGACTCGGGCGGGTTCGTTGGCCCGAGCCCTCACCGGGTGAGCCTTGGGCGCAGGGCATCGATCTCGCGGCGATGCAGGGCTATGTCGACCACTGGTTGCACCGCTACGACTGGCGGCGCACCGAGGCCGAGATCAACCAGTGGCCGCAGTTCATGGTCGCGGCCGCGGGGGAGCAGCTGCACCTGCTGCATGTGCGCGCCGACGATCCGCACGCGTTGCCGTTGGTGCTCACGCATGGTTGGCCGGGATCGATCGTCGAGTTTCTCGATGCCATCGAAGAGTTGCGCAAGACGTGGCATGTGGTCGTGGTGTCGATGCCCGGCTATGGGTTCTCCGGGCCGACGCGGCGGCGCGGCGTCGACATGCATGTGGTGGCCGCGGCGGTGGACGATGCGATGGTGCAGCTCGGCTACACGCGCTATGTGGCTCAGGGTGGTGACTGGGGTGGCCTCGTCACGCGTCGACTCGGCGAGGCTCACGGTGATCACGTCATGGCCATCCACGTGAACATGTTGTTCGCGATGCCCGGCCCCGACATCGTCGATCCGATGGCGCTGATGACCGATGCCGAGCGCGAACGATTCATGTTCGCCGTCAGCCGCATCACCGACGGCACGGGCTACATGGCGCTGCAGGGAACCAAACCCGACGCGATCGGTGCCGGCCTCGACGACTC
Source organism: Actinomycetota bacterium (assembly GCA_043738925.1). Taxonomy (GTDB): domain Bacteria; phylum Actinomycetota; class Acidimicrobiia; order Acidimicrobiales; family WLNW01; genus WLNW01. The sequence continues at coordinate 8,755 of JAYUFA010000044.1, read as the reverse complement.
GCCGGTGGGTCTCGCCGGTTGGATTCTCGAGAAGTTCCACGGCTGGACCGACATGCGCGCGGGTATGCCGATTCGTATCGATCGTCTGCTGGACAACCTCATGCTGTATTGGCTGTCACGCACCGCCACGGCTGCGGCGCGCCTGTATTGCGAATCGGCTCGCGCCGGGAGCAGCGCCACCTCACCTTGGGCCGGGCGCGTCACGGTGCCAACCGGTCACGCGGTGTACCCGTACGAACTGCTGCAGACGCCTCGTGCGTGGGCCGAGCTGCGCTATCCGATCGTGCACTGGAGCGAACAGCCCCAGGGTGGTCACTTCGCGGCCATGGAGCAACCGGCGCTGTTCAGCGCGGACCTGGCAGCATTCCGCGCCGCGCTCGGTTGACGGCTTTCGATTCGCCGGGGAGCAGTGGAATCGCGGCGTCTATCGCCGCGGCAAGCTCATCCGTCTCGGTGAGCAGGTGACGACGACGAGTGGTGGCCGCCCCTGAAGTGTGTCACCGAGCATCATGGTGTTACACCTGGATCGGCAGCAAAGGTCAGGCTTCGGGATCGAAGCCGAAGCCGTTGGCCGGGCGGGCGAAGACCTCACGCACCATGGACTCGAAGAACGACAATGGCAGCGTGTCGTATTCGGGATCGAACGCCACCTGGTCCCACGCTGCGCAGAAGTGTGCGGCGGCGTTGAAGTAAGGGCTGTCGCGGTAGTGATCGCGGGCGTTCTTGTCGAGGCCCAACTTGTCCCAGTAGTGGTAGCCCTGGAACACGCCGTGGTGGCGCACGACCCACGTAGTTTCGGCATCGACGTACGGCTCGAGGATGGCCGCTGCAAGTCCGCCGTGGTTTGCGGGCGCGAGCACATCGCCGACGTCATGAAACAGCCCGCCGATCACCATGTCGATGCGGGCGCCGTCGCGATGCGCCCGCGAAGCGGTCTGCAGCGAGTGCTCGTAGCGGTCGACGCGGTAGCCCATCGTCGGCCCGGCGAGCGAACGCAACGAGTCGAACAGATTGTTGACGAGATGCTCGTGCAAGTGCTCGTTCGCCGCGTCGATGATGTGGGCGAACTCCTCCGAGGTGCCATCCGACATGCGGATGAAGTTGACGCGGTAGTCGTCGGGTCGTTCGATCGTCGTGTCGGCCATGGTTTCCCCCGTCGCTGCAATAGGGGCAACAGTACCGGACCGTGTTCGTTTGATCCGCGGGCTCGGTGCCGCCGGACACTCTCGAAGGAAGGCGAGGTCGACCATGGGTACCGATCACGCAGTTGTCATCGGCGTGAGCATGGCGAGGCGGCTTCCTCACACGAGCCGACGTTGTTGGTGAAGCCCGCGATGGCCTGGCGCGCGTTGCGCCACGGCGGCCACAAGGATCTCGGGGGCACTGTGACCGAACACCCGTAGCGACCGCGGGGGTATGGTCGCGCCGATGGGCATACACGGCTATGAGGTGATCGACGCGGACGGCCACGTGGCCGACAGCGGCACGCGCATCTTGCCCTTCGTCGATGAGCCCTTTCGCGATCGGCTGCAGCGACTTATCGCCTGGCGGCGTCAGAATACCGGCGCTGGCCACATGTCGCCGGTCGACATCCCGTACAACGATCTCGCTCAGGGCTACGAACGCACGGGACGGCGTTTGCTCGGCACCGCGGACGTGGCCGACAACCTTGATCAGAGCTTTCAGATCTTCGGCACCAACAGCGGGTTCCACGCGACGATGCGCGAAGGAGCGGGCCACGATCCGCAGGTGACCCGCGAGGACCTCACCGGGCTCGGCATCGATCGCGCGGTGTGGTTCCCGACGCAACTCACGTCGGTCGTATCGATCCGCGAACCGGCATACGAGGCCGCCGTCGCGCGTGGCTACAACCGCTGGGTCGGTGAGTTCTGTTCGGCGCGACCCGGCGAGTTCTACGCGGTCGCGGTCATCCCGCATCACGATGTGGCATTGGCTGTCGCCGAGATCGAGCGCGTCGCGCGCGAGCCGTGGTGTGTGGGAATCACGTCGTGTCTGACGTTGCCCGACAAGCTGCCCGATCATCCCGACTTTCATCCGATCTATCGGGCGTGTGAGGAGAACGATCTTGCGGTGTGCGTGCACTCCGGCACTGATCGGCCGCCGTACGCGCCGGCGCGTGCCGAGCTGACCGACAACTACTTCCTGCTGCACCTGACTGGGCACCCGTGGCAACAGATGCGGGCCATGGCCGCGATCATCGGCGGTGGCATCTACGAGCTGTTCCCCACGCTGCGGTTTGCGCATCTCGAATCGGGTTGCACATGGGTGCCGTATTGGATGGAGCGCATGGACGCGCACGCCGAGAAGCTCGCGTACACCGTGCCCCGCTTGAAGGCTCGCCCGAGCGAGCACGTGACCGGCGGGCGTTGCTTCGTTTCGTTCGAGGCCGACGAGGCACTGCTGCCCGCAGCGGCCATCGCACTGGGCGAAGATCACCTCGTCTACGCGTCGGACTATCCGCACTACGACGCCAACCTCGATGCCATTCCTGAGCTCGTCGCCCGCAGGGATCTCACTGAGGCACAGAAGAGGAAGTTCCTCGCCACGAACGCACTGCGGTTGTTTCGCCGCATGGCCTGATAGGAGATCGAACGCAATGGCACGACTTGATGGCAAGGTTGCGGTGGTCACCGGTGGCGCGAACGGGCTCGGGCGCGCGTGTGCGGTGCGGTTCGCGGAGGAGGGTGCCGACATCGTGATCGGCGACATCCTCGCCGACGCCGCGGAGGTCACGCTCGCCATGGTCGAAGCCGTGGGCCGTAGGGCGATCTTCGTTCGCGCCGACGCGGCGAGCGTCGACGACAACGAAACGTTGGCGCAGGCCGCGGTCGATACGTTCGGTCGACTCGACGTGTTGCTCACCGCGGCCGGTGTCTCATCGGCCGACTACGTGAGCGGTGACACCGCTGCAATCACGCGACGTATCTACGACGAGGGCGCGATCGCACTCGACCCTGCGCACCGGTTTACGAAGGTCGCGCTCACCGAGTGGAATCGCGTCTTCGAGATCAACACGACGGGCACGATGCTCGCAATGCAGTCAGCGGTACGCCGCATGTTGGATTTGGGCACGCGTGGCTCGATCATCACGATCGCATCGATCGCCGGCAAGCATCCCGACGCGGGACCTCTGCCGTACTGCGTCTCGAAGTCAGCGGTGTGCATGCTCACCAAGCACACCGCGCGCCAGCTCGCCGGCGCGGGCATTCGCGTCAACGCGATCGGCCCGGGCTTCATCGAGACCAACATGACGGCGCCGCTGAACGACGTGCCCGAGCTCGGCAAGCGTCTGCTCGAAGGCGTACCGATGGGCCGCATGGGCATCCCACTCGAGATCGCGAATACAGCGCTGTTCCTCGCGAGTGATGAGTCGTCCTACTTCACCGGTGAGATCCTGCATCCCGACGGCGGCTTCTTCACCGAGTGAGAACGTCGTTTACCGAGTGAGAACGTCGCCGCCAGGCAGCGGAACGAGGCCATGAGTACGCTCGGCACCAACTCGCCGAGCCCCGTGAGGTGCAGACCATGGCGCTGACACTCGACGTCACCGGCGTCGCCGACGGCGAGCCCATTCCGACCACGTTCGCGTTCTGCGTACCCGCGCACGAAGGCCGCGTTGCGATGGGCGCCAACCGCAACCCGCGGGTGGTCTGGAAGGACGCACCGGCAGGCACACAATCGTTCGCGTTGTTGTGCATTGACACCGACGCGCCGACCGACGCAGCCGATGTGAACGTCGAGGGCCGAACCGTCGCGGCGTCGTTGCCGCGCGCCTCGTTCTCACACTGGGTGTTGGTCGATATTCCGGGCTCGGCGACCGCGGTGGCCGAGGGTGCCGATTCCGACGGCGTCACCGCGGGCGGCAAGAGCGTCGGGCCCACGGCGCACGGTGTTCGTGGACGCAACGACTACACCGCCTGGTTCGCAGAGAATGCGGACATGGCCGGCACCTACGGAGGCTACGACGGCCCGTGCCCACCGTGGAATGACGAGCTTGTCCACCACTACCGCTTCACGGTGTACGCACTCGACGTCGCCACGCTCGGCCTGTCGGGCGCCTTCAGCGCCGATGACGCGCTGGCTGCGATGCAGGGTCACGCGCTCGCCTCGGCCAGTGTCACGGGCACCTACACGTTGAACCCCGCGCTCGGCGCGCGTCCGGCCTGAACACACCGATGAGGCAATCATGACGTACGACGAATTCTCGATGCTGGCCGACAACGCACGCGAGGCGGACCTCGCATGGAAGGGTGCGCCGGCGGTGCGGCGCGAGTCGGTGCTGTTGCCCAACGGCAAGCGCCTCAGCCTGCTCGTGTGGGGCACCGGCGAGCCCGAGCTCGTGCTCATCCACGGCGGCGCGCAGAATGCGCACACCTGGGACACTGTCGCGCTCGCGCTCGACCGGCCGCTCATCGCGATAGACATGCCAGGGCACGGCCACAGCGACTGGCGTGAAGCGCACGACTACTGGCCGCCGTCGATGGCCGACGATGTGGCCCAGGCGGTCACGCAGTTCGCGCCCGCAGCGAAAGCGGTGGTCGGCATGTCGCTCGGTGGACTCACGGCGATCTGCTTGGCCGCGCAATACCCGCAGCTCGTGCGGCGCCTTGGCATCGTCGACGTCACGCCCGGCACCGATCACAAGAAGGCCGAAGGCGTCATTGCCTTCATCACCGGGCCCGAGTACTTCGACGACTACGACACGATCCTCAAGCGCACCATCGAGCACAACCCCACGCGCACGGAATCATCATTGCGGCGTGGCGTGCTGCACAACGCGCACGAACTCGAAGATGGTCGCTGGACGTGGCGCTACGACCTCGCACGCGGCTGGAAATCCGACACCGGCGATGCGCAGGTGAGCGACTACTTCGCACCGCTGTGGGACAGCCTTGACGCGATCACCGCGCCGATCACCTTGCTCCTCGGCGGTAACAGTCCGGTTGTCGGCGCCGAAGATGTCGAGGAGCTGGTGCGGCGTCAGCCATCGGCCGTGGTGCACACGGTTGACGGCGCGGGCCACAGCATCCAGGGTGATCGTCCGGTTGAGCTGGCGCGCGTGCTCGCGGAGCTGCTGACCTCGTGATCCGCGTCGCTCTCGCCACCGCGGAAATCGCGCGCGGAACCGACGAGGACGAAACGCCCTTGCTCGACGCGCTCATCTGGAGTGGCGTCGAAGCGAGCGTGGTCGCATGGGACGATCGCAGCGTCGACTGGGCGGCGTTCGACCTCGTGGTCATCCGTTCCACGTGGGACTACACGCCGCGCTACAACGAGTACGTCCGCTGGTTGCGTCGCGTCGCCTTGCGATCAACGCTTGCAAACGCGCTCGACGTCATCGAGTGGAACCTCGACAAGCGCTACTTACGTGATCTGCAACGCTCCGGCATACCCGTGGTGCCGACAACGTGGCTTGAGCCGGGCGATATCGTGCGGTTGCCCGATCGCGGTGAACTGGTGATCAAACCAGTCGTGTCGGCTGGCGCCAAGGACACCACGCGCTATGTGATGCCGAACCACGCCGACGTCGCGCGCGAGCACATCGAGGGATTGTTGCGCCGCAAGCGTCCGGTGATGGTGCAGCCCTACATTGCGTCGGTCGACGAGTTCGGCGAGGTCGCGCTCGTGTACATCGACGGCGAATTCAGTCACGCCGTGCGTAAGGGTGCGATCTTGCGCGAGCCGCTCGTTGCGGTGACCGCGCTCTTCGCCGCCGAGGAGCTCGCAGCGGCAGAGGCCACTGATGCCGAACGCGCCATCGGCGACGCGGTGATGCGCCTGGTGTGTGAGCGCGAGCCTGTGCTGTACGCGCGTGTCGACGTCGTGCGGGGTGCCCGCGATGAGCCGCTGATCCTCGAAGTCGAGCTGACTGAACCAGCGCTCTTCCTCAACTATGGAGAAGGTTCGGCCGACCGCTTCGCCGCCGCCATTGGCCGCTGGGCGAGTCGCTGAATTTCGTGGCGAAACCGACGCCGAGGTTTGCAGGCTGAGTGACCTCCACAGTTCCGCATCCTGCAAACCTCATGATCTCGGAGTGCATGGACGCCTAAAGGGTGCGCCGATGGGCGCATCCGACTGTCGTTGGCGTACCTACTCCGAAGGCGCTGCGGGGCCGCGAGTGATGCGTAGCGAGTGATCGAGGAACTGCGAGTTTGGCACGAGCTGCACCTCGCCGGCATCGCCGATGACCTCTGCCGCCACCGAGTGAACTTTCACGAGGCGGCCGCGCACGTCGCCCACCTCGACATGGTCGCCCGGCGCGAGCAACTGACGCAGCGCACGGCCGGCCGCGACCTCTCCCGATACCTTGCGACTACCGAGGCCGGCCATCAACGCGGCCGCGAGTCCGATGCTGAAGAACAGCGCGGCTGCGGCGAGGGTGATGATGGTGGTGTCGACGCCTAACTGGTTGGCGGCGATGAGGCCTGCCATGGAGAAGATCACGGCTTTGGCGATCATCGGCACGCGTTTGCGTGTTGACGCCGAGGCATGGCCGAGGCTGCGATCGAGCGCGGTGGCCGCGAAGCTCGACACAACGTTGGCCGCGATGAGCACGATGGCCGCCGAAAGCGCACGCGGTACGTAGTTGACGAGCTGCGCTGGCATCGCGTCGAGCGACTTGCGGTTGACCATGCCAAGCGCGGTGATCATGCCGATGATGAGCGCGGTCGAGAACGCCAGGCTCGCGATGGCCCCAGCGCTGTTGCGCAGCCCCTCGGGTTGGCGAGGACGCGACAACACGTTGCGCACGACGCGTGCCGCGACGCTGCCGACGACGAGCGCGGCACCGATCGCGATCGCGGCGGCTACCCACTTGTTCATTGCGGCTCCTCGTCCATCAGAATTCTCACCGTTTGCCAGGGCAATCCGAGCATCTGGCCAAGCAGGTTGAGATCTTGGCGCCCATCGAGACGTTTGCGCACACCAGACTGCAACCGTGGCACCAGGTCATCAGGCGGTCGCAGCGCAAAAGTGAGCGCCGGCCGCAGATCGACATGCGGATCGGCCAGCGACTCGATCTTGGATGCGCAACGCTCGCAGGTGGCAAGGTGCGCGTCGATTTCGCCTGCGGCGCTGCCGTCGAGCCACGCCGCCAACTTGGCGCGAGCTGGGTGACGCAGCTTCATGGCCGCCACCCTTCGAGGCTCGCCGCAAGCACGCGCCGTGCGCGCAACAGCCGCGTCTTCACCGTGGGCAACGGCACCTTGAGCGTCTCCGCGATGTCCTCGTAGGACATGCCCTCGATCTCTCGCAGCACGGTGATGCTACGCGACAAATCGTCGAGACCGGAAAGCGCGGTCTCGAACGCGGCCACTGCCGCGCGGCGCTCGACGGCGTGCTCGGTCGAGTCGGTAGGCGCCGATTCGGGCAGCAGGCTTGGATCGATGGGCTCGTCGCGACGGCGCCGCACTGCCGACACCGCAGTGTTGTGGGCGATGCGCAACAGCCAACCGCGCAACGGAGCCTCGCCGCGGTAGGTGGGCAGTGCCTGCCAGGCCTTGAGCAACACTTCTTGAGCGATGTCCTCGGCCGCAACGTGGTCGCGCATCACCGAGAGCGCAACGCGGTAGACCGCTTCACCGTGCTCGACGATGAGCCGTTCGAGTTGCTGATTGCTGTCGAGGCCTTCGAGCCCCGACGTAAACGAAGCGGCGTCGGCACTGCGCGTTGCGCGACCCTTCGCCGCTACGGTCGGTTGGCCTCGATGCACCGTGGGGCCGCCGAAGGTGGCATCCGGACCCTCGTCGACCGACAACAGCGGTCGCAGCGTGATCCACGCATCGCGAACGGCTGTTGCTCCCACAGGAAACGTGACGCTTCTCGCCCACACGAAGTCGCGCGCGGGCGGCTGAAGAAATTGCCGGACATTTCGTCGCGACTTTCGCGAACGCCGTGGCGTCAAGGACCCCGAACGCGCTGCGAGCCAAGGCAGCACACGAGAACGCTCGGCATGGGAACCCGCCACCTGTGTCCGGGCCAGCCGGGGGGTGCTTTGCGCCCCCCGGCGACTCTCGCGTTCTTGGTGTGCTGTCTTGTGGTGGGTGCGCATCGGGCTCAGAGGTCGCGGATCCGCTTGAACGCCTCGCCCGACGCGACACCGGCCAGTCGGCCGCATTCCGCGAGTTCGCCACGAACCTTCGCGTCGAAGGCGTGACGCGCTCGCTCATCACGGGCATCCGCGATGGCCATCGTGGTCTCGAACTGACTCTCGTGCGCGAGCAACGCACGCACCTTTGCCGCTTCGAAGCCGGTCACGTCCTCGACGTGATCAGGTTCCTCGCTCTCGAACAACAACAACGCCGACGGTCGATGCGAAGCGAGAGCGTGCTCGGGAAAGAAGTGCGGGTCGCGTGCAGCGACCACCGCGTCACACGCAAGGAAGCCGGCTGCGCGGTGGTCGGGGTGCAGCCGCCACCGGCGCCACGGATCGTGCGCAAGCACGACGTCGGGGCGCAGCTCGCGAATGACTCGCGCGATGTCGCTGACGTATGAGCGTCGTTGTTCGAGCTCTCCGTCGATCGCGCCAAGAAAACGCACGACGCCGGTCGACCCGAGTATGTCGGCGGCCGCTCGTTGCTCAAGAACACGCGTCGCGACGAGCGCGACAAGATCGGCCTGCGGATCCCATGTGCCCTTCGAACCGTCGGTGCACAAGAGATGGTTGATCTCACAGCCCTGCGCGGCCCACTTCGCGAACGTCGCGCCGCATTGGAACTCGATGTCGTCGGGATGC
>JAYUFA010000043.1:0-2805 GCA_043738925.1 Actinomycetota bacterium | reverse complement strand
GTCGGGTGATGGCGTCGCGAGCAGGTCGCGCAATGCGAACGCATCCGAGGCGTCGGTTGCACCCACCACGACATGTGTGTTCAGGTCGGGCAGTTCGGCGCGCAGCGATCGCGCGAGGGCGAGGTGATCGAAATCCCGAAATGTGTCGGGCGTGACGTACACCTTGGTCCTGGCTACGGCGAGCACGTGACGTAGCTCGTGGAGTCGGTAGTTTGGCAGCAGCGGGTTGAGCACCGCGCCGAGCGAGAGCACGCCGAGGTCGACCACCGCGGTCTCATACGCGTTCGGCAGCTGTACCGACACGGTGTCACCGGGTTGCACGTCGCGGGAATGCAGGAACGCGGCGAACGCGCATGCGTCGCGCCAGAGCTGAGCGTACGTGACACGCCGATCGTCGGTTCCATCGATGATGGCGATCGTGTCAGGTTGATGCGTTGCGTGCGTGCGCACGCGGTCGACAAGCGTGGTGGCAGTCCACAGGCCATCGATTCGGTAGCGAGCCTCGGCTTCGGCGCTGCGATAGGTGCTACTCATGAGGTGATGGGCTCGAACGCCCATATCGGTCGCCCGTCTCGCTCGACAAAGACCACGCGCACCGCCATGTCGGCGCGCAACGACTCGCGGTCGTCGATGTCGACATTGATCAGCTCGCCGAACAAGCGAGCGCCTTCTTCGAGCAGGACCGCGGCAACGACATACGGCACACGGTCGACGTACGCAGGGTCGAGCGCGCGGCGCATCACCACCCAGCTGTACAGCTGCCCTGTTCCCGACGCCTCAACGTGTTCGATGAGGTCGCTCTGACACTGGGGACAACACGGCAGCGGCGGATAGAACGCGGCACCGCATCCGATGCAAGTGGGTACGAGTAGACGCCGGGCGGCGACGGCGTCCCAGAAGGTGATGGCATCCGCGTCGACCGCTCGTGTCGTGGCTTCGTGCGGCAGGTCGGCCATGATCAACCCCTCGCCAACACAAGTGCAGAGCCATCGGTGAGCGCACCCGACGTGACCACGCAGGTCTCGGCGTCGACGACGTTGCGGTCGCCGCATCGACCCTGCAACTGGAGCACGGCTTCGGCGACGGTGTTCATGCCGTGCAGGTACCCCTCTGAAAGCAGGCCGCCATTGGTGTTGATCGGGTGCGTCCCGCCCGGTCGCGTGGCGCCTGAGCGCACCAGCGCGCCGGCACCACCGCGCGGCGCGAGTCCAAGACCTTCGATACCGAGCAAAGCGCTGGTGGTGAAGCAGTCATAGATCTCGGCGATGTCGACTTCGTCGGGTGCGATGCCGGCGGCGCCCCACAGGTCGTCGGCCAGCAGCGATGTGTAGTTGCGTGACATGTCGGGCCAGAGCAGCGCATCGCCCATGTCGAGCCCCGGGCCGCGCCCCGCCACGTAGGCCGCGCTCTCGATCACCACTGCGCGATGGCGTAGATCGCGTGCACGCTCGAGCGAGGTCACCACGACCGCGCACGCGCCATCAACTTCGATCGTGCAGTCGGGCACGCGGAACGGATCGGCCACCCACGGTGCCGCGTAGTAGTCGTCGCGCGTGAGAGGGGTGCGCAACATCGCACGCTCGTTCATTGCCGCCCACTCGCGTTGCGCGATCGCGACCGCGGCGAGATCGTCGTGTGTCGCGCCCGTTTCGATCATGTAGCGGCGCGCCCACATCGCGATGAACTGCGCGTACGCGCTGAACCCCACCGGATACCGGAAGTCGGTCGCAGGCCCCGGCACGCGGTTTGTGCCAACGCGCGCGCCGCTACGACCGTTGAGCGCTCGGTAGATCACCACGGTGTCGGCCAGGCCCGCGTGTACGGCCATGGCCGCATGCATCACGAGATAGCACGGCGCTTGGCCGCCGAGCGCGGAGTCCAGCAGGTAGTGCGCCGGATCGAGGCCGAGCGTTGTGGCCACCGCGGACGTGGGCACCGAATCCTCCATGAAGCGAAAGCTGGCGATGCCGTCGACCTCGGCCGCCGTGAGCCCGGCGTCGGCGATTGCGGAGCGGCAGGCGTCGGTTGCCAGCGCGAGCACGCTGCGCCCGGATCGCTTCGACAACGGCGTGTAGCCGACCCCGACAATTGCGGTCTGGCCGAGGAAAGCGGGGCGGCGTCGTGGTCGCGATCGTGGCATCGCTGCCAGTATGTCGCAATGGCACAACGGCATGCGGTGGTCACCGGGGGCGGCAAGGGCATTGGGCGAGGGGTCGCGCTGCGGCTCGCGGCCGACGGCTATCGGGTCAGCGTGCTCGGCCGTGACGAGAACGCGCTCGCCGAAGTCGTGGCGATGGCGCCGCGGGCGATCGAGGCCCATGTGTGCGATGTCGCTGCCGAGGCCTCCGTCGCTGCCGTGTTCGGGACCTTCGAGCGTGTCGATGTGCTCATCAACAACGCGGGCATCGCGTCATCGGCGCCCACCGGTCGGGCCACCCTCGCCGATTGGGAATCGCTGATGCGCGTCAATGCGACGGGTGTGTTCCTCTGCACGCGAGCGGTGATCGACCAGATGCGGTCACGCGGTTCGGGGCGCATCGTCACCGTCGCGTCGGTGGCGAGTCATCACGGCATGCCGTACATCGGGTCGTATGCCGCGTCGAAGCACGCTGCGCTGGGGTTCATGCGCACGGTCGCCGCCGAGTTGCGACGTACTGGGGTGACTGCGAACTGCGTGTGCCCCGCGTACGTGCGCACCGAGATGGCCGAGCACGCGATTGGCAACGTGGTGCGCACCGGTCGGGCCGTGCAAGATGCGGCTGAGGTGCTCAACCCTGCGCTCGGCCGTCTCATCGAAGTCGACGA
>JAYUFA010000042.1:0-2813 GCA_043738925.1 Actinomycetota bacterium | reverse complement strand
CGCCCACCGGTCATCGATGAAGTCGCCAGCGAGTCCAGGGGTAGGTAGCGCCAGGATCCGCGCCACGATGCCATTTCCCCCCATGATCGCGACCAGATCTGATGCTGCATGCGACGGCAGCGACGAAGGCGTCGAAACGGTCGTCCGAACAACGCGATCCGAGGAGAGCAGTGCTTCGTTCACTGCGGGTGGCACCGTCAGTCGGATGCCGACATCGTCGATACAACTGCGGCCCCACACATCGCGAACGGCACCAGCGAGCGCAATGGCCATCGCAGCCGCGTTCTCGAAACGCTCCGACGGAGCCTTCGCCAGCCCGCGCATGACCACATCCGCAATCGGCTGGGGCACGGTCGACGGCATGGTTTCGGGGGCCTCATGCACATGGCAGTACAGCATCCGCATGGAATCGGACCCGGTCTCGAACGGCAACTTGCGGACCAACAACTCGTAGAGCATCACGGCCGCCGAGTAGAGGTCAGTCGCGGCGGTCAGCGATTCACCACGCACCTGTTCGGGCGCCATGTAGCTCGGTGTTCCGAGGATTTCCCCGGTGCGCGTCACGCCGCGGGTGAGGCGACTCACGACCTTCGCGATGCCGAAGTCGGTGACCTTGATCGTCGCGTTGTCACCAAAGAGCACGTTGTCGGGCTTGATGTCGCGATGAAGAATGCCCGTCTCGTGTGCACGCCCGAGGGCCGACAGCACGGCGAGGGCCGCAACGCAAGCGGTCGGCTGATCGATCGTGTTCGCCTTGAATCGATCCCACAGCGTGCCCCCGCGCAGGAGCTCGAGCACGAGCACGCACAAGCCATCGTGTTCGACGTAGTCATACAAGGGGACGATGTGGGGGTGATCGAGGCCGGCAAGCATCCGTGCCTCATCCAGAAACCGTTCGCGCACGTCAGGATCAGAGCCGAAGGCTCTCGGCAGCAACTTCACCGCGACCAGCCGGCCTAGCCGTCGGTGTCGCCCCGAGTAAACGACTCCAAAGCCACCGCGGCCGATCTGCGCGTCGATCTCATAGGCGGGCAATGCCGCGTCAAGAAGGTCGCGCTCGTGCATCAAGGGTCCCACCGCCTCCGTCTACCGCACAGGCCGCATGACGCCGCTCTCGCGCGCAACATCGGCAAGCGACCCGGGTGCCGCCGTGGCCATCGCTCGCTCCGACGCCACGGCGCCGAGGCCTCTCTGCGGCCCGAGGGTCAGGCGTCCGAGCACTTGACCGCTCTCGGGTCGCGTCGTTGGCGAACCTTCGATCATGCGGGCAACCGACGGGTACCGCGACATGATCGACGGCAGCATGTTGGCATCAAGAACGGCGAGCTCCACCCGATCGATTGCCTCCAGCTCTGAGCCGCCGGGTGAACCGAGTACCGCGCCAAGGCCGAAGCTGTCGCCGAGCTGAAGCTCGATCGACTGCTCAGCGCCGCCGCCGAAAGTCGGAGCGACAACCCTGGCCTTGCCACGCAGCAGGAGATAGACGTTGCCCTCCGCGAGGCGCTGCATCGGCAACAGCTCCAAGGTGCCCAGCGCGCGGGCGATCGTCGCCAAGTCGTCGGCCCCGAGGTCCGAGAACGGCGCGAGGCGCGCCAGTGCGTCCACCGCCTCGACCTGTGGGCCATCGGTGATCGAAGCTTCGTGGGTCTGTTCGGACCAGAGCGACCAATACACACCGCGCTGCGCAACCAGCTCGGCGTGTGTGCCTGACTCGGCGAGACGACCGGCATCGAGGACGAAGATCCGGTCGTAGTTCACGATCGATGCCAGTCGGTGTGTGATCATGATCGTGGTTCTACCGGCGCTTGCCCGCTCGAGCGTGTCGTTGATCAGCCGTTCGGTTCGTGGATCGAGCGCCGAGGTCGCCTCGTCAAGGAGCAGGACCGCTGGATTGCGCAGGAGCGCCCGCGCAATGGCTACTCGCTGGCGCTGGCCTCCCGAGAGACGACCGCCGCGCTCGCCAACCAACGTGTCGTAGCCGCGAGGCAGCTGGGTAATGAACTCGTGTACCTCGGCGCCCCGTGCCGCGGCCTCGATTTCAGCGTCGGTGGCACCCGGGTGACCCATCGCGATGTTCTCGCGAATCGTCGTGTCAAAAAGGAAATTGTCCTGGAAGACCACACCGATGTGGCCGCGCAGCGAATCAAGCCTGATCGAGCGAATGTCGACGCCGTCGAGCTCGATGCTGCCGACGTCGGGTTCGTAGTTCCGCATCAACAACTGGAGTACCGATGATTTGCCTGCTCCGGATGGACCCACGAAGGCAACGCGCTGGCCCTTGAGGATCTCGATGTCAAGGTCGACCAGGGTTGGCTGTTCTGAGGCGTACCGGAAGCTCACTCCGGTCAGGGCGATGGAGCGTTCGAGCGCTGGGCATTCCCGTGCGTCTGGCACATCGTCGATATCGGGTCGCTCTTCGAGAATCTCGTTGACCCGCACGAGGGCACCTGTGGCCGTCTGGATCTCTTGACCGATTCCGGTGAGGCTGGTTACGGGGCCGATCACTTCGCCCATCACGCCCAAGAAGGCGACAAGCGTGCCGACCGACATGCGGTGGTGCAACACGAGCCACGCTCCCAGGCCGAGCACGCCCAGACGCAAAATGGTCACGATCAGGTTGACCGAGAGCCCGAACATTCCTCCGAAGATGGACAATCGACGTTCGGACACAAACAAGCGATCGAGGGCATCCTGGAACCGACCGCGTTCTCTGTTCTCGAGACTGAAGGCCTTGACGACTGCCTGCGCGCTGTAGTTCTCGGCGGCGACCGCGAACAACGAACTCTGGCGCTCCTGTACGGCGAGGCTGCGTC
>JAYUFA010000041.1:0-2813 GCA_043738925.1 Actinomycetota bacterium | reverse complement strand
GTTTGTTGCACGGCCGCATGAGCTCGGCCGACAAGGAACACACGATGAACGCGTTCCGGGCGTGCGAGCTCGACGCGCTCGTGGCGACCACGGTCATCGAGGTCGGTGTCGATGTGGCGAACGCAACGGTCATGGTGATCCTCGACGCGTCGCGCTTCGGTATTGCGCAGTTGCACCAGCTCCGCGGGCGAGTCGGCCGCGGTTCGCACGCGTCGTATTGCCGACTCGTCGGTGAAGCCACTACACCCGATGGTGAGGCGCGTCTAGAGGCGCTCGTGCGCTCCACCGATGGCTTCGAGCTGGCTGAGATCGACCTTGACCTACGGGGTGAAGGAACGCTCATGGGCGAGCGCCAAAAAGGCCGCAACGATCTGCGATTGGCATCGCTTCGCCGCGACCGCGAGTGGGTCGAACGCGCACGCGTCGTCGCGTTCGAACTCGTCGACGCCGATCCGTCGCTCGCCGTGCACCATCAGCTACGCGATGAGGTCGATCTGCTGCTCGGCGACGACGACACCGAGTTCCTGCTGAAGTCGTAGCCCCCACCGCGTCCGCGGGCAGACAGGGCGATGGGGTCGTGGTGCCTGCGCATCTCGTAGTGTCGAGTGCCATGAAGCGGCCACGGCTGGACTACGACCCGAACGCGAGCGTGGCGGCCACGGCTTCGAATTGGAAGCGGGTGATCTTCGTCGACGCGTTGCTCGGCATCGTTGCCGCGATCGTGGGCGTTGTGCTTGCGTTCACCTGGTCGTCGTTCGGTGGCGCGGTGATCGCCGCAATCGGTGTGCTCTATGTGTTCGCGGTGATTCGGCGTTACTGGGCGTTCCAAGACCGTCGTCGGGCCGCGGGCCTCGATGACTGAGCGGGTGCTCGCCGAGCCGCCGTCTGCGGCCGTGGCCGCGGCCACGTTGACCCAGGCGTTCCTCGCCGATCCGTTGATGGCCTGGATCTTCGACGACGCGTCGACCCGACCCGCGCATCTCGCACACTGGTGGCAGTGGATGCTCGACCATCTGCCGGGCCACGCCGAGGTGCTGGCCACCGCCGACGACCATTCGGCAGCGCTGTGGTACGGACCCGACCCGACCGACGACGACGCGCAACGTGACTTCGTAGCGATGCTCGTGGATCTCATCGGCGAGGCACGGGCCCACGAGAAGTTCCGTGGCCTGTCGGTGATACCGCTCGCGCATCCGCATGATGTGCGCCATTGGTACCTGGCCGCCGTCGGTACCCGGCCCCATGCGCAGGGACAGGGCAGTGGTGTTCGCGTTCTCGCCCCGGTGCTCGCGCGTGCTGACACCGAGCAAGTCGGCGTGTACCTCGAGTCTTCGAATGCGCGCAACGTCTCGTTCTACGAACGATTGGGTTTCGTTGTGACGGGCACAATCGACATTCCGGGGGGCCCGTCGCTGACACCGATGTGGCGGTCTCCGCGGCACCCGTAAGCGGTGGGGTCGGGGAACCCCACCGCGTCGGTGAGAACGGGAACCGACACGTTGCCGCGTCGCACGGCCGAGCTTCATTGCTCAGTCGCGAGACGGGATCAGGTCCAGAACCCGCTTCGCAGCATGCTTCGGCACGACGCGGCCGACAATGAGTCCAACGGATCATTGGTGACCCTGGTCACGGCCAATGCCCGCGCCCTGTCAGCGAAGCGCAGGCGTACCGGGATAGGCGTTCGGGTCGCCAGGCGCCGGGATCGCGGGGCGTGACCAGCTGGTGAGCTCGGTGATGTCCTCACACAGTGCCCGCCACTCTTCGGGCACCCAGCCCTCGGCCGCCCCGAGTAATGATCCGTCCTGGCGCACGACGACCAGCGCGGGGAGTACAGCCAGCCCGAGGCTCTTGACGACGGTGCGGATTGGATCGCTGAACACGAGGTAGTCGTCGGCGAGCTCGCCGAGAAACTGTCGTGAGCCGCCGGCGTCGGCCGTTGCGAGGAAGGCGACGCGGCAATCGGCCCCCACGTAGTTCTCAAAGATGCGCTGTACGGTCTTCAGCAGCCACGCGCTTTCGTGCGTGTAGGGATCGACCACCGCAAGCACCAGCGGGAACATGGTGAGCCAGTTTCCGATCGGACGCGCTTCGCCCTGGATGGAAGCGAGCTCGACGTCGACAGCAGGAGCCGTGGCCACGGCGCGAGACCGTAGCGCACCGGTCCGCGCGGTAGACGAACCGGGGCGCCGATACCAGCGGCTATCGTCGAACTCGTGCATCCGATCGAGCGCCTTCGTTATGTCGCTCGGGCGAACGGCGTATCGCCCGCGCTCGCTGTGCGCGAGAGCGCGTCTGCCATGCGGTCGTTCGCAAATGATCCGCACGCGTTGGTCACAGCGTGCCGACGCATGCTCGATCGCCAACCCGGGTTGGCCACACTTTGGTGGCTGGGCGCGCGGTTGTTGACGGCGCCTGATGCTGCGGCGGAGATTCGCGTCGTGCTCGACGAGCTTGCCGGCGATACCACCGTGCACGAGCTCGAGTTCGCGCTGCCCGTCGACGCGTCGGTCTGCGTGATTGGTTGGCCCGATCAGGTGGGGGAGGCCTTGTTGCGGCGCGGCGATCTGCATGTGTTCGTGGTCGATGCGCACCGAGAAGGTGGCGGGTTCGCGGCGCGTCTCGTCGAAGCGGATGTTGATTGTCACGATGTACCGATGGAGGGGCTGGCGCAGGCGATCGCCTCGTGTGACCTTGTCGTGCTCGAAGCGTCTGCGGCGTCGCCCAAAGAATGTCTCGCCGTGTCGGGCTCGTACGCCGCCGCGGCTGTCGCACGGCAATGCAACGTGCCGGTGTGGCTCGTGGTCGGAGTCGGG
>JAYUFA010000040.1:0-7459 GCA_043738925.1 Actinomycetota bacterium | reverse complement strand
AGGCGAGTGCGACCCAGCAGCACAGCGAGTGTTTGGACCGCGGAGCGGCCCAAACAGAAGTTCTCGCCCACCGAGCTGGTACCTATCGGCGCGCGTTCCAAGGCGTAGGGTCGACCGCGTGCGCGCCTGTTTGCGACCCTGTTCTTGCGCCCGATCGGGCACGTCTCGATGACGATGCCACCACCCGACGCGCCACTTGGGCGTGTGCTCGGCACCGACGACGCGACACCGCTCGAGTTCTGGTTCGCGGTCGCGCCCGACCAAACCGTGCAGCTCGACGATGTCGTGGTGCTCGATCGCGTGTTGCCGACCGGCGAGATGGTGCGCGTCTCGGGCATCGTCGCCAACGTGCGCGCCCGTCACGAAGGAGCGCGCTTCGACAGCGATGTGTTCCTCATTGCCGATGGTGTGCTTCCGGCTGAGGTCAGCGAAGCGGCACAGGTGACGCCGACACGTTTCGAGCCCGAGGTGTTCGTGCCGCCCCTGCCGGGCGCACCCGTATGGCGAGCCACCGGCGACGATCGCGCCCACGCATTGTTCTATGACCAGATGGAACGTCGGTTGCCGGCGGGGATGACCCGCGACGGCGAGCCGGTGTTTCTGAATCTTGATTTCGTCGACGGCACGCGTGGCGCGCACATCAACATCTCGGGCATCTCCGGTGTAGCCACGAAGACCAGCTACGCGACCTTCTTGTTGTTCAGCCTGTTCAACACGCGCGTTCTCGGCGCCGAGGCCATCAACACGAAGGCGCTGATCTTCAACGTGAAAGGTGAGGATCTGCTGTTTCTCGATCACGCGAATGTTGCTCTTGATGCCACGCAACGTGCGCGGTACGCGATCCTCGGGCTACCGGTCGGGCCGTTCCGTGACCTCGGTGTGTATGCGCCCCCGATCGCCGGGGATGCAAACGCGCGGCCGCAGGTGTCGCAGCGCGATCGCGGCGTCTCGCCGTTCTACTGGACCCTCGCCGAGTTCTGCCGCGACCAGCTGCTGCCGTTCTTGTTTGCCGATGCCGAGGACGATCGCCAGCAATACACGATCGTTGTGCACAACGTGGCCGCGCAGCTCGCGGTGAGCGCGATTGCCCGCGAGGACGGTTCGGTTACCCTCGACGGGCAGCGCCTGTCGTCGTTTCGCGATCTCGTCGGGGCGATCGAGACGCACCTTGATCCCGACAACGCTGCTTCATTCTGGGGTGGGCGCGCGGTTGGTACCGGCACCGTCAACGCGTTCGTTCGTCGGTTACACGCGGCCATCCGGTCGGTCGAAGCGCTGGTTCGTTCGCGGCCGTCGAACACCTCCTTGTCGAACGCCGTCGACTTCGACAAGCATCAAGTGACCGTGGTCGACATC
This sequence comes from Actinomycetota bacterium, assembly GCA_043738925.1. Lineage (GTDB taxonomy): Bacteria > Actinomycetota > Acidimicrobiia > Acidimicrobiales > WLNW01 > WLNW01. The sequence goes on along the minus strand of JAYUFA010000040.1, from coordinate 6,103 downwards.
CACAATCTGCACGATCGAGCGAAGCGGTTCGTGGTCGGCGTGGTATTGCGCCAGGCGTTCGAGCGCAAGGAGCGATCGGGTGTCGCGCGTCCGCTGCAGTTCGTGGTGCTCGATGAGCTGAACAAATACGCCCCGCGCGACGGATCGAGCCCCATCAAGGAGATCCTGCTCGACATCGCCGAGCGGGGCCGCTCGCTCGGAATCATCCTGATCGGCGCGCAGCAAACGGCAAGCGAAGTCGAGCGGCGCATAGTTGCCAACTCGTCGATACGCGTCGTTGGTCGGCTCGACTCGGCCGAAGCGCGTCGTGACGAGTACGGCTTCTTGCCCGCGATCCAACGCCAGCGCTCGACCATCCTCAAACCTGGCTCAATGTTCGTGTCGCAACCGGAGATCCCGGTGCCACTGCTCACTGAGTTCCCGTTTCCGGCCTGGGCAACGCGCAAGAGTGAGGCGGGCGCATCGCCACTGGCCGACGACACCGGCGGCGATCCCTTCACCGGCGTCACATGAAGCTGTTACACACCAGCGACTGGCATGTGGGCAAGACCATGCGTGGTCATAGCCGCGCGGTCGAACATATGGCAGTGCTCGCCGAGATTGCGGCCATAGCGACCGAGCACCACGTCGATGTGGTGCTCGTTGTCGGGGACCTGTTCGACACATCGTCACCGACGGCCGAGAGCGAGCAGATCGTCTACCGCGCGCTCCTCGATCTGCGCGCCACGGGCGCCCACGTCGTCGTGGTGGCCGGCAACCATGACAACCCCAACCGCCTCTCGGCGATCGCGCCAGTGCTCGGCGCGTTGGATGTACGCGTTGCGACGCAAGTGGTGCGACCGGGCGAAGGCGGCGTGGTCGAACTCGTTTCGGCGGCAGGCGAACCGGTTCGGCTGGCGTTGGCGCCCTTCCTGTCGCAGCGCGGCATCATTCGCGTCGACGATCTGATGACAGGCGATGTCACGGGGCAACTTCAGAAGTACGCGGAGCGCTACCGAAACATCATCGGCGCACTCGGCGCGAGCCTGCGTGACGACATGGTCAACATCGTTGTCGCACATGCGTACATCGAACGTGCGCTCAGCGGTGGCGGCGAGCGCGCCGCGCACGTCGGCGGTGACTACGCCGTCGCGGCATCGGTGTTTCCCGCGCACGCGCACTACGTCGCGCTCGGTCATCTGCATCGGCCGCAGCGCATCGATGGCCCTACCCAGATCCACTACTGCGGATCACCGTTGCAGCTCGATTTCGGTGAGGTCGACCAACCCAAGCAAGTGAACGTCATCGAGGCATCGGTCGGCGTGCCTGCGAAGGTCACCGCAGTGCCGCTCCGGTCGGGTCGCGCATTGCGCGTCATTCGCGGCACGCTCGGCGATGTCCGCGCGGTTGCGGAAGACCTGCACGACACCTGGGTGCGCGTCGAGTTGCGCGAGCCGGCGCGGGCCGGCTTGGCCGACGAAGTGCGTGCGCTCGTTCCGACCGCGGTTGATGTGGTGACTGTTGCGGCAGAACACTCCGACGCCGCGCCTGACCGTGTGAGCCGATCAGGCAAGTCGCCGCAGGAGTTGTTCGCGGCGTTCTGCGCTGAGCGCGGCCACGAAGATGAGCGCGTCCAGCGGCTCTTCGCCGATCTGCTCGAGGAGCATCATGCGCCCGCTGCGCATTGAGGTCGAGGGATTCACGGCGTTTCGTCGCCGCGTCGAGATCTCCTTTGAGGACACCGAACTGTTCGCGTTGGTCGGTCCGACCGGAGCCGGCAAGTCGAGTGTGATCGACGCGATGGTTTTCGCTTTGTACGGAATCGTCCCGCGGTACCAGAACGACAACGCAGTCGCACCGGTGATCAACGCGCAGAGCGCCGAGGCGCGCGTGCGTCTCGACTTCGAGGTCGGCGGTGCGCGGTACACCGCGGTGCGCGTCGTGCGTCGAACCAAGACGGGTGCGACCACGAAAGAAGCTCGGCTCGAATGCAACGGCAACGTGCTGGCCGGCGACGCGCGCGCGCTCGACAACGCGATCGTGTCGTTACTCGGGCTGTCGTTCGAGCAGTTCACCAAGACGGTCGTGCTCCCGCAAGGTGAGTTCGCGCGGTTTCTCCACGAGACACCTGCCGCACGTCAGGATTTGTTGGTACGTCTACTCGACCTCGGCCTGTACGGCACACTTGCTTCGTCGGCGCGAGATCGTGGCCGCCTTGCCGCGGATCGCGTCGCCATGCTCGACGGCGAGCTGCAACGCCTCGGTGATGTCGACGCGTCGGCCGCGGGTGTGCATCGCAGCCGCGCCGCAATGCTCGGCCAACTCGCTGAGGAACTCCGCGGCACGTTGTCCGAAATGGAAGGCATCGACCGTGATCTCGCGCAGGTGAAGTCAGAAGGCGAGCAGTTGCGCGCGCATCAGCGTTCTTTGGCTGCCGTCGTGATGCCGGCCGAGGTAGCGGATCACCAAACGCAGGTCGATGCCGCCGAGCTTGTGGTGGCCGAAGCACAAGTGCCGCTTGATCGGGCGCGTGCGCTGCTCGACGCGGCCACCGACGCGCTCGCGGCAATGGATGACGATCGACCGATGATCGATGCGATCCGCAACTACGACCAGCTCGACGACCGCCTGGTCCTCATCGACAAGCGTCGAGCCGCTCTTGCTGAGTTGGCGCGCGAACGAGACGCGACAGAGCGCGACGTTGCCGTTGCCGCGGCACTCGTGACAGAGCAGGAACAGCGCCTTTCGACGGCGCAGGATCGCTCTCGCGCAGCTGCGCTTCGCCACGAGTTGCGCCCGGGCGTGCCGTGTCCGGTGTGTGAACAAGTCGTCTCGGTCCTGCCGTTGCAGGTGCCCGACCGCGAGTTCATCGATGCGCGAGCAGCGCACCAGAGCGCGGTCGATGCGCACAACGTGGCAACTGGGGCGCACGACCGAGCGTCGCGCGCGCAGGCACGCGCCGACGACGAGGTGGCGTCGCTGACCGATGACGTCGCGACGCTGAGCGAACTGGTCGCGTCGGCCCCGGCCCGGGATGCGTGCGTAGAAGGCTTGGCTCGCATTGCCGCGACACGCGACGCCGAGGCCGCGGCTCGCAAGGCTCTTGTCGCCGCCGAGCGAACGGCGCGCGACGTCGCTGCCGAAGCGCGAGCGTTGCACGATCGGGGTCGTGTGCTGCGCCGTGAGCTCACCGCGGCACGCGATACCGTCGCGCGGTTCGGGCCCCCGGCGCCGGGTGAGCAGGATCTGCGCGCGGACTGGTCCGCGTTGGTTGCTTGGAGTGCGCTCGCGCAGAACGACGTTTCCACCGCGATCAGCGGGCTGCGCGCGCGTCACGAAGAGCTGCGCGAAGTGCGCGACGACGCGCACCGGGACCTTCGCACGGCGTGCCACGCGCTCGATGTCGACGCCGATCAGCCCCATTTGCTCGAACACTTGGCCCAACTGTCGGCGCGGGCGCTCGCCGACGCTGATCTCGCCGACGAGCGCCATGCGGCCGCGGTTGCTCGGCGATCGGAGATGACGGCGCTGCGCGACGAGCAGCGGGTGGCCGAGGAGTTGGCGCGACTGCTCGGCGCGAACGCGTTCCAGCAGTGGCTTCTGGAGGAGGCGATTGACGACCTTGTTGCCGGTGCGAGTGTGCGTATGCGCAGCTTGTCGAGCGGGCAGTTCTCGTTTGAGCGCGATGGCAAACACATTGCGGTGCGCGATCACCGAAACGCCGATGACCTGCGATCAGTGAAGACCTTGAGCGGCGGCGAGACCTTCCTCGCGTCACTGGCGCTGGCGCTGGCTCTCGCCGACAATGTCGCCGCGCTCAGCGCCACCAACGCGCCGCGTCTCGAATCGATGTTCCTCGACGAGGGCTTCGGCTCGCTCGACCCGGAGACACTCGATGTGGTTGCGGCAGCGATCGAGGAGTTGGGCGCGTCCGGTCGCATGGTTGGCGTCGTCACGCACGTTCGTGACCTCGCCGATCGTCTACCGGTGCGTTACGAGGTGACCAAGCTGCCCGACACGTCGGTCGTCGAGCGCGTCGACCGATGAGTGACGCGATGCAATTTGCCGTCGAGACCTGGGCACCCGACTATGGAAGCAGCATTGAAGCCGACCTCGATCTGTCGACGCAGGAAGTCGATGCCAGCGTCGAGTTCGCCGAGGCCGATTGGGCGCCGATCGACCAACGCCCAGAGCTGCCGCGTCCGGCTCGGATGCTGTTCGTCGATGGCGTGCGTCGTGTCGACGCGCGTATCTGGATCGCGCGCGGTGCATCTTCAACTGCAGCGCTGTGTGCGACCATTGCGGCGGGCGTCGTGTGTGTCGAGGCAAACCGTGCGCAGTTGGTCGATGCGCGCGTCGTCCGTTGCGTGTTCGCACACGGCGTCGACCTGCAGGCGATCGTCACGTCATGCGGCACCTATGAACCTCACGAAGTGGCCGGGGGTACGCCCGAGGCGTTGGTGATTGCCGTGCAGGATCGCATGGCGTCTCTCGAGATCGAGGCCACGCTTGCGACGCGCGCCGCGGACATCGTGTTGGTCGACGGTCCACTGCGCGGGCGCGGTCAAGTACCTGGCGCAGTCGGCTACGTGAAGACCCAGCACACCCAGTACCTTCCGCCACCGCTCGACGGTGTGGTGGGCCGGCTCGGCGTCGGGCAGCGAACACCGCTGTTCGCGATCGAGGGGTCGTGGCCACGGCTCAGTTGGTATGTTCGCTTGCCGGGTGTCGTGACGCACGCGTTGGCGGGGATCGTGCGGTGCGAGATCAGTGGCGACATCGCCATCGACGAAGCCCGCTCCGTGGCCGATGCGGTGACCAGCGTGTTACCGCGCTTCGCGTCGCAGCCGCACAAAGATGCAAGGGCGCCCCAGAACCTCTACCCGATCGCTGGGTTGGAGCGCGAACTGCGGCGCCGACTTGGTGATTCGGCACTCGTCGAGCGTGCCCTGCGGGTGGCCGCGCACCACTGAGCTGAGTCGCGCGCGGCGCGACCTGCTGCGCGCCGGAACTTGCGCTCAAGGCCGGTCGGCTCGAGGTCGATAGCGCGTCGAGGCGATTGGTACGCCCGAGAGAGAAGGGGTCGTGAAGGTCTGTCCACGTTGCAGCTATGTCGACACCGAGGGTCGACGTGTGTGTGTCGCGTGCCGCCGGTCGCTCATGGGTGCGCCGGAGCAAGAGGTTGCGAGCGTGCTCGAGTTCCGCGCAGCCGCGCTCGCCGGTGATGAGCAATCCAGCGGTCGCGCCCCTTGGGGTCCGGCACTCGCCGCGTTGGCAGAGGCGCGCGGTGAGCTCGCATTCGAGAGCAGTGGGTCCGCCGTCGCGACGCTGACCTATGCGGACACCGCGGTGTCGCCGGCTCCCGCATCGATCACGCCGAGCGATGTCGTCGCAGACCGTCCGACTCTGCCCGACGGGGTCGCGGAGACCACGCGCCTGCACCTGGCGCGCCTGTATGACGCCCGCGTCGCGCCGCCAGGTGCGGCGATGAGCCCGAGCACCAACACGGCATCGCCGACGGCCGTGCCAGCACCTCGGCGAGAGGTCTCGGGCCGGCCGATCCCGCAGGAGCGCAAGAAGCCGCGTGGTCGCGCGCTGCTCGTGATCGTCGTGCTCGTGGTCGGTGTGTTCAGCGTGCGTGCGGCGCGCCACGCTTTGGCCGATCAGGCCAACGCAACGGCGCAGAATCCGAAGACACCGGTGGACAAACTCCCGTGGCGCACGGTCCGCTATGGCGACCTCACGATGAGTGTGCCAATTGCCCCGACGACGAAATCGGCTGATGCAGGCGGCGTCGGAACCTATCGCTATGAACGCTACGCGCTGCCCGACGTGACATTCTCGGTGACGGTTCGCAGCGCGACCAGTGCGCTCGCGACCGAAGTGAGTTTGCGCAGCTACGCGAGCGATTTGGCCGAGCAGTCCGGCGGCCGGCTCACCTCGGGGTTCGCGCGCGACGTGACCTTCGGTACCGCGTTCAGCGCAAGCATCGAGCAGCCGGCCGGGAGCGCGTACCTCTACGTACTCAGCACACGCAGCGAGCTGATCGAGGTGCAGGCCGATCTCACCGGGCCACCCGGAGGTCGAGCGACGCGCATCTACGAGCAACTGATTCGCTCGATCA
>JAYUFA010000039.1:0-7473 GCA_043738925.1 Actinomycetota bacterium | reverse complement strand
CCAAGGTGGCCAACGGTTGAAGCCCAAGACGTGATGGTTCGTTGCCGATGCCGCCGGCGGTAAACATCAGCGAGCCGGCGAGCACCGCGCTGCCGACGACCGACACGAAGCCGACCGCCCACGGACTGCGCCGTGCATGGCGGGTGGTGGTGAGGGCCGACATGCCGGCGACCTCGGCCGGATGCCGCCACAGACGATCGTCGAGCGCCGGCGGTGGACGAAACTCGGCACCGTCGTCGTCGAAGCCCTCGTCTGCGCCCACGGCCGCAAAGAGTACTCAGCGCGCGCACCTGATCATTCGCGGGGCTGTTTGGACGACCCGGGCCGATCCCGTCGTACGATGCTGACCGTGGTTTCGCTTCAGCCTCCTCTCGCCGACGATACGTGGCTCGGCCTTGCCGAGGGTCCGTTGCCCGTCGGCGCAGCGTCCGAATGGGCGGTGCGAGCCGACTGTGGCGGCCTCGTTCTGTTCAACGGAACCGCCCGTGATCACACTGCCGACCGTCCCGACGTCACGCTGCTCGAGTACGAGGCCTACGAGGAGCAGGTGCTGCCACGGCTCGGTGCCATCGCCGACGAGATGCGGCTGAGGTGGCCCACGCTTGGCCGCATCGCACTGCTGCATCGCATCGGCCAGGTCACCGTGGGCGAATCTGCGGTCGTGGTGGTCGTGAGCGCTCCGCATCGTGACGAGGCGTTTGTCGCTGCCCGTTTCGCGATCGACACGTTGAAGGCAACAGTGCCGATCTGGAAGCGCGAGCGCTGGCGTGATGGTGAGAGCTGGGGCCTCGAACCGCAGCACATCGAGGACATTGCCTCCGACCGAGCGGCGCGATGAGCAACAGCGTCGTCTTTCTGTTGATCGCGGTTGGTCTCAGCGTGGTCGGGGCCACTGCCGTCTGGCTGCATGGTCTCCCGCGTCGTCATCGCAACGAGAACCAGGACTTCGGCGCCACGTTGCGGGCGCTGGGAGAAACGCGTCGCCCGACCAATGGTCCGACCGGTGTGCGCCCCTTGGATGCAGTGCAGCCCGCGAGATCGCCGCGCGACCCTCGCCGTGTGAAGGACTCCGACCCTGGCACGTGATCTCGCGATCGATCTCGGCACTGCCAATACGTTGGTGTATGCCCGCGGCGAGGGCATCGTGCTCAACGAGCCCTCGGTCATCGCGCTCAACAGCCGCACGGGCGACGTCTTGGCGATGGGCCACGATGCTTGGCAGATGATCGGTCGCACGCCGAGCTATATCGTCGCGGTGCGGCCACTACGCAAGGGCGCGATCACCGATTTCGACGTGACCCAACGCATGATCCGCATGTTGTTGCAGCGCGTCGGCGTCAGCAGGTTCAACCGCCCGCGCGTGGTGATCTGCGTTCCATCCGCGATCACCGCGGTCGAGCGTCGTGCCGTGACCGAAGCGGCGCGCCGTGCCGGTGCGGCCGATGCGCAGTTGATCGAACAACCCATGGCTGCGGCCATCGGTGCCGGGCTCCCTATTCACGAGCCCGTTGGCAACATGGTGGTCGACATCGGTGGTGGCACCTCCGAGACCGCGCTGATCTCACTCGGCGGAGTAGTCGCGTTACAAGCCGTGCGCGTCGGCTCCTTCGACATCGACGCGGCGATCCAGAGTTATGTGCGGCGCACGTATGGCATCGCGGTCGGTGAACGCACGGCGGAGGAGATCAAGCTCGTGCTCGGCTCGGCCGCACCGACCGACGACGAGGTGCGCGCCGAGGTGCGCGGTCGCGAGTTGATGAGCGGCCTGCCGAAGACGGTTGTGCTCACGCCCGACGAGATTCGCATCGCTATCGCCGAGCCGGTCACGACGATGGTCGACTCGGTGCTCGCGTGTCTCGCTCAGGCGCCGCCCGAACTCGCGCAGGATCTCATCTCCCAAGGAATCAACCTCGTTGGAGGCGGCGCCATGTTGCGTGGTCTCGATCAGCGCATCGCGAACGAGACGAAGGTGCCGGTGCAACTGGTCGAGACGCCGCTCGAATGCGTGGTGCTCGGGGCCGGTCATTGCATCGAGTCGTATGACTCGTTGCGCGCGATGTTCATGGACGCTCGCCGCTAGCTGTACTCGGCCAAGCTGAGCTGAGCCGAGGCGTCTGAGCCGCAACATCAACTGTCGTGGTCGATGCCCAGAATCGACGCGAGATCTTCGGCGCCTTGGCGGACCTGCCAATCGCGGTCGGTGCAGGCCGTGCGAATGGCTTGTTCGACGTCGGGCCCATCGAACGGCGCGAGCGCGAGCACGGCGCGTCGACGCACGGTGGCGCGGTCGGTACAAGCATGCAAGATCGCGGCGAGCCCTGCCGGCTCGCCGATGGCCCCGAGCGCAGCAACCGCCGCTTCACGCACGAGGGGCTCGTCGTGTTCGACCGCGAGAGCGCTGAGCGCGGCGACGATGGCGGCGTCGGCGGCTCGCTCACCGCAGGCCCAGGACGCGTGTTCGACGACCGTGTCGTCGCGGTCGCGCAGTAGCCCGGCTACGTCGATATGCGGTCGCGCGACCGCGAGGCTGATCGCGCGGCGGCGCACTACCGGATCATCGTCGGCCAACGCGTTACGCAACGTCGCGTCGTCGAGCGCATCACATCGCGCGAGCGCGCCGTACGCCGCGGCGCGCACCCTGGGCGCGGGGTCGAGCGTGAGCGCGCGGGCCGAGGCGATATCACCCCGGTAGCCGGCGAGGACGGCTGCGCGATGCGGCGCGGTCGACGCGTCGTGTTCCTCGGGCACCGGCAGGTCTATTTGATGGCCTGTTCAAGCAGGAAGCCCGCAAGGAACGCCAGCAGCCCGATGCTCGCCGCGGTCGCGATGCCGAGGGCGATCAACATCACGAGGAGCAGTACCGCCGAGCGCATGCGTCGAAGCGGGCTGATGCGGAGGCTCCCGCCGTACTCGGCGTGCTGAGGCGAACGCGTACCGAGCGCTTCGTGTGCGAGGTGTCGTACGCGGCTGGTGAACGGAGCGGCGGCAACGGCCGCAAGCTGTCGCAGATCAAGACGCTGGGGTTGGGGAGCGCGACGCGGAACGGGGCCGCGTTGGGCGTGCACCCGCAGCGTGGCAGGCTGGGCACCAAAACGACGGCGCGACCAGACGACGCCAACCGCAATGCATGCGACGAGAACGATGGGGCCGGACACGAACGTGGACACGCGAGAAGACATGCTACCGCCCCCGCCCGAACCTCTTTGGTCGTCGGGGGACGCAACGCCGAGTCTGGCGTCGAACGTGCACGACGATGCGGGCCGCAGTCGACGGTGGCCCCACACTGTGGGTGTCGTCGGCGTTACGTTGGTGTTCACGTTGCTCGCGCTCGGCGCTATAGCGTCGCAGATCACCGTTCCGTGGGTGGCCTTCGAGCCGGGGTCGGCAACCTCGGCCGATCGGCGGGTCGCGGTCACCGGCGCGCAGACGTTCACGCCCGACGGCGACATCTTGTTCCTCACCGTGCGCGTGAACCGACTCAATCTGCTCGAACTGTTGACGAAGGCGCGCGACAAGACGGTCGCTTTGGTGAGCAATCACGACTACTTCGGTGACACGACGCCGCAGCAGTCGACGAAGGAAGCGCGCGACCTCATGGTGCGCGCCAAGTCGAACGCGGAGCTCGTGGCGTTGAGCAACCTGGGCTACACCGCATTCGACAACACGGGCGTACGTGTCGAGAGCATCACCACCGGTTCGGCGGCCGAGGGCAAACTGCAGCAGCTCGACGTGATCACCGCGGTTGACGCCCATCCCGCCACGACGCCGGCCCAGCTGGTCGCGTACCTCGCAACCACGTTGCCTGGGGCCACCGTGACGCTCTCGGTCGAAAAGGCCGACGGCTCCGAAAAGCATGACGTCACGGTCACCCTTGGCACGCGGCCCGACGCCAAGCCCGGTGGGTTTCTCGGCATCACGACCGCACAAAGTGTGAGCGAGGCGAAGGACCTACCGGTGAAGGTCACCATCGACTCGGGCGACGTCGTCGGCAACTCCGCCGGTCTGGCCTTCACCTTGGCGATCATCGAGGAGCTGACCGATGGCAGTCTCACGGGTCATCACAAAGTCGCGGTCACGGGCACGATGGAGCTCGACGGCACCGTCGGCGAGGTGGGTGGTATTCCGCAAAAGGCTGTCGCGGCGCGCCGCGCCGGCGCGAAATACTTCCTTGTGCCGCGCTCGCTCGAGGCGCAGGCCAAGGAGAACGCCGGCGACATGCAGGTGATCCCGGTGTCGAACCTCAAAGAGGCGCTCGACGCGCTCGCGTCCCTCGGCGGCAACGCGAACGAGCTGGGGATCCCCGTCGCGCCGAAGGCCAAATAGCCCTTGGGCGCTCGCCTCGGTGGAGCATGCACGCGGTGAGGACGAGGCGCCCCGTAGCATCGCAGTCGATGGCGCTTTCCCGACTTCCCGACCCGTCTCGACCGGAGAGCGTCGACTTCGACACGCGTCGTCGTGGCTTCGATCAGATGCAGGTGCGCGCGTACCTGAAGGTGCTCGCGCATGAGCTCACGCGACTGCGCGAGCGTGAGGCCGATCTGCTCGCCGCGATGGCCGGCGTTGACGAGACTCCCAGGCCCGAGCCGGTCGAGTTCGACGAACAACGGGCCATGGTGCTGCTCGGCGAGGAGACCACCCGCGTGCTCGGCGCGGCCCGTTCCGCGGCCACCGACATCGTGCAGCGTGCTCACGGTCAGGCCCGCGACATCGTTGATTCGGCTGAGGCCGAGGCCGCCGAGATTCGATCGAACGGCCATCTCGCGGTCGACGCCGAGCTCGCCGGCGCGCGCCACGAGGGCCGCACGCTCATTGCCGAGGCCAAGCTCGTGCGCGAGCGCATGCTCGATGACCTTGGCGCCGAGCGTCAGGTCGCACGGGCGCAGCTCGAGCAGTTGCGAGCCGGCCGAGATCGTCTTGCCGAGTCGTATGCGCAGATCCGCGCCGCGCTTGACGACATCGGCGGCGCGCTCGATGAAGCGTTACCCCAAGCACAGCTATCAGCGCGGCGAGCAGCCGAGCGGGTCGACGCTCAAGCGTTGCCGACCGCGGCGATGATCGAACGCGAGCTCGCCGACGCCGCGCGGGCCGGTATGCCCGTGGTGGAGCGCGACGAGGTCAACGCAGAACTCGCGTCGGCGGCCGACGAGGCTCCTGCGCCGTGGGTCAATGGCGGCGCCCGCGTGGTCGACGCACCCGGCGACAGTGCTGAAGAAGACACGGCCGACGATGGCACTGCCGATCTCTTTGGTGAGCTCGACGACAAGGAGCGAGCGTTCTTCGGCCACGCCCTTGAGCGCGCGGACACAGCGCCATCAAGGCTCGACGTATCCGTGACCTCGGTTTCGCGTGACGTCGCTGACGACTCGCCAGGCGAGATCGTTTTGGCCGATGTCACGCGGAGCCGGCGCGACGACGGCTTGCCGCGCGACGCGGTGCCGATCGTGACCGCGCCCGACGCAGTCGAAGCAGTGCGCGTCTTGCGCGATGACGAGCCGGCTGTCGTATGGGCACCGGCGTCACCTCGCGTCGCCGAGTTCGCACCGGTGCACCGGACGCCCCAGGCGACAGAGGCGCCGCAGGCGCCCGAGCCCGAGCCCGAGCCCGAGCCCGAACCGGAACCGGAACCGGAACCGATCGGTGACACCGGGCCCGTCGGCGAGTTGGGTATCGCCTCCTCCGACGCGATGGTGCCGACTGCGGCGGCTGACGATGTGTTCTCGCGGATTCGCCGCACGCGTGAGGCGAATCTGGCCCGCGCCGAGGAAGTGCTCAGCTCGGCGTTGTTCACGCCGCGTGTCGACGAGGCGGTTGACGCTGAAAGCGCGGCGGTCACCGTATTGGTGGCCACGCCCGAAGGCGCGGCAGCGCAGCGCTCGGCGGTGATCGCCGAAGATCGCGTTGGCGCGGTGGTGGCCGACGACACCGATCATTTCGCGGCCCGCGAGAGCGCGCTCGCGTCGGTGCAGACGCAGATCGGCCGCAAGATCAAACGACTGCTGGCCGACGAGCAGAACGATGTGCTCGACCTCGTTCGCCGAGCGCCGGGTACACCGGTGCATGACGAGGTGCTGCCGCCGATTGCCGATCATGTCGGTCGCTACGTAGCCGCTGTCGGCGGCGAACTTTTGACCGCGGTCGGAGCGGGCGCATCGTTCTTCGGTGGCGGCGTTGGCGCCGATGCAGCAGACCTTGCCGCCCTCGATCGCTGCGTCGGCGACGAGTTGGTGGCACCCCTGCGGGTGCTGTTGCAGCGAGCACTGTCGGGCGATCCGGGCAGCGACGAGGTCCTCGATCGCGTTCGTGCTGCGTATCGCGAGGTGAAGGGGCAGCGGGTCGACGAGGCCGCGCAAACGATCGCGTGTGCTTCGTTCAACGCGGGTATCGAAGCGGCGCACGTGGGTCAACGGGTGCGGTGGGCAGTAGACCCGGTTCGCGGTTGCAGTCCTGATTGCGACGACAACGCGCTCGAGGGCCCGGTCGATGTCGGTGCCGCGTTCCCGACCGGTGCGACGCGACCGCCTGGGCACCTCGGCTGCCGCTGCCTGCTCGTTCCCGTCCAGCAGTAGGCTCCCGTCCCATGGCCATTCCCATTGAAGCGCGCCGGCGTCGCCGCTTTGGCGGTCGGGGGCGAACGATCGGGTTGGTCGTCGTGGTGGCCTTGGTCGTGCTCGTCACGTCCCTGAAGGGCATCGCGAATTTCTATACCGACTTCTTGTGGTTCCGGTCGCTCGGTCTCACATCGGTGTGGCGCAAGGTGCTGGGGGCGCGCATCGTGCTCGCGCTCATCTTCATCAGCCTGTTCTTCGTGCTGTGCTGGGTGAACCTCGCCGTTGCCGATCGCATCGCGCCAAGTCGTCGCCCGGCCGGTCCGGAAGAAGATCTCCTCGAAGCCTGGCACGCGTTCGCCGATCGACGCGCGCAACTGGTGCGCGTCGCGGTGTCGGGAGTGCTGGCCCTTATCGCCGGTGCGGGTGTGTCGAGCCAGTGGAACGAGTGGTTACTCTTCACGCACCCGGTCAAGTGGGGCGAGACCGATCCGCTGTTTCACAAGGACCTCGGCTTCTACGTCTTCCGGCTGCCGTTCCTCACGTTCCTCACGAACTGGTTGTTCTTCTCGTTCGTCATGATCCTGCTCATCACGATCGTGCAGCACTACCTGAACGGCGGCATTCGTCTTCAGGTCGAGCGCGACTACGTCACGCCCCAGGTCAAGGCGCACTTGTCGTTGCTGCTCGGCGTGCTCGCGCTCGTGAAGGCGGGCGACTATTGGTTGGCGCGTTACCAACTGGTGTTCTCCAGTCGCGGGGTCGTCGACGGTGCCACATACACCGACGTACACGTGCAGAAGCCCGCGATCTATTTGCTGTTGATGATCTCGTTCCTGTCGGTCGGGCTGCTCGTCACCAACATCTTCCGGCGGGGCTGGCAGCTTCCCGCGGTCACGGTGGGGCTGTGGGCGTTCTGTGCGATCGC
>JAYUFA010000038.1:0-2842 GCA_043738925.1 Actinomycetota bacterium | reverse complement strand
ATGACACTCGACCCATCCGTCGCGGCCAACGCCTTCACCGACACCGGCCGGTTGACGGGTGCCGTCGCGCTCGGCCCGCTGGCCTCAGGCGATCTGGTGCAGCGCAGCGAGATCGCTCCCGCGTCGACCGTCGACGGCTCCGCGGTTGGGCCGAGTCACGAACTCACCATTCCTGTCCCGTCCGATCGCATGCCCGCCGGGCTACGGCGTGGCGAGACGATCGCGGTGCTGGCCACCTACGGCAACAGCGCAGACGCTCGCACCCTGGTCACCGTGCAACACGCGATCGTGCTCGGGGTCAGCGACCCCGGCGACGGGTTGGCGACCCGCGGCACGACGCGGCTGACCCTCTCACTCGCTGATCCGACCGACGTGGTCGAGACCGCCCACGCAGCACACGTGGCCGAGCTCACGATCGTGCGCGCCACGCTCGCAAACACCGACCTTCCCAGCTCCTATTCGGTGCCATCGGCCAAAACCTCTGCCGGGTCCGGCGCTATCGGCGCTACGGGAGCGACCAACACGACCCGCGGGGCGTCATGAGTAGCGAACGCTATGTGGTCCTCGGTCTTGCCCATGTGCGCGCGGCGTGGTTCGGCGAGGTGAGCCGCTGGGCGACGTCGGGCACGGTGCCCGTCGAGTTCGTCAAGTGCGTCTCCGTGGAAGAAGTCCGGGCGCGCGTTAGCGGAGGCCGTGCTGTATCGGCCCTCCTCGTCGACGCGCAGCGCACCGGGGTAGATCGCGATCTCCTCGACCTGGCCCGCAACGCGGGCGCCGCGGTGATCGTCGTCGGCGATGATCGACGCGACTGGGTGAGCCTGGGCGCGGCAGCACAGTTGCCGCCCGCGTTCTCACGAGCCGACTTCGTCTCGGCACTGGCATCGCACGCGTCGCCGATCAATCGGGCCGATCTCACGATCGAGAGCGAGACCACGGTCGTCGACGGCGGCTGGCGCGCCACCTTGGTTGCGGTCACGGGGGCAGGCGGCACCGGCACATCAACAATCGCGATGGCACTCGCTCAGGCGTTCGCCGCAGACGCCCGCAACCTCGGTCTGGTGTTGCTTGCCGATCTCGCTCTCGATGCCGATCTCGCGATGTACCACGACGCAAGAGACGTCGTTCCGGGCATCCAAGAGCTCGTCGAGGCGTTCCGCACCGGCGCGCTGGCACCTGAGGACGTGCGTGCACTCACGTTCGCCATCGTCGACCGCGGCTATCACCTGCTCCTCGGCCTCCGTCACCACCGTGATTGGACTGCCGTACGGTCACGCGCGTTCGACGCGGCGCTCGATGCCGTGCGTCGATCGTTCCGAATGGTCGTCGCCGATGTCGATGCCGATGTCGACGGGCAAGAGCGCACTGGCTCCTTCGACATCGAGGATCGCAACACGTTCGCGCGAGCGTGCTTCACACAGGCCGACGTCGTCGTCATCGTTGGCGCGCCGGGTATACACGGCATCCACGCCATGGTGCGCTGTGTGCACCGGCTCCGCGAACACGGAGTATCCGCTGATCGCATCGTGCCCGTGATCAATCGCGTCGGTCGATCGCCGCATCGACGCGCGGAGTTGAGCCGAGCGTTTGCCGACCTCGCCGATTCCGGCGACGCCGGCTTGTTTGCGCATCCGTTGTTCGTCGGTGAGCGCCGCGGGCTCGACGATCTGGTGAGTCAGGCCGCACCGTTACCTTCCGCTCTCACGCGGCCGATCGGCATCGCAGTGAGCGCATTGCTCGACCGGAGCGAGACCAACGCGACTTCGCGCGCGGCTGCAACCCCACTCGAACCGCAGCGAATCGCTGCGGGCTCGCTCGGATCGTGGAGCGAACTTGACGACGACGAGGCCGCCGGATGATGCGAGCCGAACATGACATCACACCGCTCGAGGAGATCGAGCGCACCGTTCAAGCGCGTGCGAAGCACGCGACGATCGACATGGCCGCGCCGGGCGCCGACGAGCACATTCGCGAGTTCGTTCGCCATGAGATCGCGACATGGCAGCTCGACTATCGCAGGGGTACTCGTCCGTTCGATCTCGCCGACCCTGAGCATCTTGCGGATCGCGCCATGCGCAACCTGGTCGGGTTTGGCCCCTTGGGCCCATTGCTCGATGACGACGACGTTTGGGAAGTGATGCTGAACGCGCCCGACTCGATCTTCGTGAAGCGGCATCGTGGACGCAGCGGCTATCACCACGAAAGCTTTCACGACGACGAGCACGTGATGCGTACGCTGACCAAGTTGCTCGACGAGTCGTCGGCGTCTCATCGCAAGCTCGACCCGAGCGAAGGGCTCCAAGACGCGCAACTCGACAACGGCGCCCGCATCCACATTGTGCACGGTGATATCGCGCGCGGCGGCCACCTCATGGTGAACATCCGCAAGTTCACGGGCATCGCCTTCCACGATCTCGAGCAACTCGTCGAGACCGGCACCATCAACGCGCAAGTGGCAGAGTTCCTCACCGCCTGCGTCCGCGCGCGTCGGAGCATGGTGTTCGCCGGGGCACCCGGCTCAGGCAAGACAACGTTGTTGTCGTGCTGCGCGGCCGAACTCGATCCTGTATTGCGCGTCGTGATCGCGGAAGAGGTCTTCGAGGCCGACGTTCCCTTGGCAAACGTTGCCAGCATGCAAACCCGAGCGGCACGCGCCGACCGTCCACCGATCGATCTCCGTCGCCTCGTTGCCGGGTTTCTTCGTATGGCTCCCGATGTCGCCATCGTCGGCGAAGTCCGTGACAAAGAAGCGCTGCCCCTGTTGTTGACACTTTCCAGCGGTGTGCAGGGGTTCACCACTATCCACGCCGGCTCGGCGCGTCAGGCGCTCACCCGCTTGAGATTC
>JAYUFA010000037.1:0-2843 GCA_043738925.1 Actinomycetota bacterium | reverse complement strand
CGAGATCCTCGGCCGACTCGCGGATGTGTTGCACTACAGCGACAAGTTCCGCGATCACCCCGGTTATCTCGCGAACGCGATCAGCGGTGCGGTGCAGTGGGCGCCGGCGAAGATCACCGCGGCCATTGAAGCCGAGGCGATGGCGCGATTCGGTCTGCTCAATCAAGCGCATTTTCTCGAAACGCCGCATGAGATCGAGCTACAACGCTCGAAGTTCGCCTGGTACCGCGACGCCGGTGCACTCGGCCCGAAGCTCTTGTTCGGTCACTTCATCCAAGCTGACGATGAACAAATCATCGAGGCCGCCGCGCACGATTGCGGCGCTGTTTGGCAACCAACGTCGAACGGACGCCTTGCGTCCGGCGTGGCCAACGTGCCGCGTTGGCTCGACGCCGGCATGCGCGTCGGTGTCGGACTCGACGACCAGTCGTGCACCGACGTCTCCGACCCGTTCCAGAACCTCCGCATCGGTATCTACCTGCAACGCGCCGCCAACAAGGACCCGCGCGCCATGGGTGTAGCCCAGATGCTTGAGCTGCACACGCGCGCATCGGCACACGTCCTCGGCGTAGACGCAGACGTCGGCAGCCTCGAAGTGGGAAAGTTCGCGGACTTTCTCGTTGTCGACCCGACCGCGCCAGATACCGGGCCGATCTGGGACCCCTACGGCACCTATGTGCTCGCCTGTAGTTTGCGCAACCTCAAGCAGGTCTGGGTCGGCGGTCAACTCATCAGCGACAACGGCGTGATCGTGTCACAGGACGGCGAGATCGTGTCGCGTGAGCTACACGAGCGCATGGCCCGGCTCGAGGCGCAACATCGCGCCGACAGCGCCAGCTCTGGTTCAACGGGCGTCAGCGTTCGCTCATGAATCAGTGACGCGGCGTTCACCGCCGCGACCACAACCCGGAGGTCGCGGCTCGATACGGTGCGCAGCGTGCTGCTGTCGTCCGACGATGCCCTTGACACCTTGTTGCGCAGAAGCTGGCATGCGGTCGCGACCGACGCCGAGGTCGGCGAGGCACCGCTCTCGGTGACCTTGCTCGACCAGCCGCTCGTGGTGGTGCGACTCGGCGGCTCGGTTCGCGTGTTCGAGGACCAATGCCCCCATCGCGGAGCCGCGCTCTCGCTCGGTTGGGTGAGCGACAACTGTCTCGTCTGCCCGTATCACGGCTGGCACTACGCCGACTCCGGTGCGTGCGCGCGCGTGCCCAGCCTCGATGTCAACGATCACGTGCCGAGCCGGGCACGCCTGCGCTCGTACGCCGCCACGACGCACCTCGGCCTCGTGTGGGTCGCGCTCGAAGACCCGATCTTCCCGCTTCCGCAGTTCGATGAGTACACCGACGACGAGATGCGCATCGTTGCGTGCCCGTCGTACGAATGGGATTGCCATGCCACGCGGCGGCTCGAGAACTTCCTCGACTTCGCGCACTTTCCGTGGATCCATCCGGGCATCCTCGGCGATCGAGCGTTCCCGTTCGTTCCGGCGCACACAGTAACTCCGCACGGGAGCGAGCTCGAGGTGACACAAACACGCGTCGAGCCCGCGAACGACGACATCAAGACGGGCGGGCTGGACATAGGCGACACGGTGACGAGCGAGATGCGCTACCGAGTGCAACTTCCGCTCACCGCGCAGCTTCATCAGTTGTTGCCGAGCGGGCGTCGCTACGCGGTGTGGCTAACGGTGTCACCAGTCGCGACAGCACGTGCGCGCACCTTCTGGTTCGTGGGTCGCAACTACTCGCTCGACGAATCTGACGAGGTGTTCATTCGATTCCAGCAGGACGTCGTGGCCCAGGACCGCCCAATCATCGAGTCGCAGCGACCGCGCCGCATTCCGCTCAACGTGCAGGACGAGCTGCACGTGCGCGACGACAAGGTCGTACTGACGTATCGAAGATCCATGCTTGCGCACCTGCCGAGCGACGATGCCGCGTCGGGCATGGCCAAGGCCCGCTGATGCGAACGGGAGTGTTTCTCTTCGGCGGGGTCGAAATGAGCGACGCCGGAGCCGGCCCGCCAGCGCCGACCGATCGGCGGTACACGCAAGAACAGATGTGGCACGCAGCGACTCGGTTGCTCGATGTCGGTGTCACGTCCGAGCGACTCGGCTTCGACATCTTCTGGCTGACCGAACACCACTTTCAATACGAGGGCTACGAGGTCGTCCCGAATGGGATTCTGTTCGCGGCGATCCTTGCGGAACGTACGTCGCGATTGAAGATCGGTGCGATGTTCAACATCGTTCCGCAGTGGCATCCGCTCCGCCTTGCCGAGGACTTCGCCACGATGCACAACATTTCCGGCGGCCGCGGCATCTTGGGCGTGGGTCGCGGCACCGTTCCCCGCGAGGCGGAGACGCTCGGAGCGCGCGTTGGCAGCTTCGACAATCCCGACAAGGTCGACGCCGATCGACGCAATCGCGAGCAGTTCGACGAGTCGATGGAGATCATCACCCGCGCGTTCGAGAACGAATCGTTCTCGTTCCACGGCAAACACTTCGACGTGCCACCGGCGGGTATCCCCGATCGCGGCGGCACCGTGCAGGAGATCACGCTGGTACCTCGCCCGTTGTATCCCTATGAGATCTGGCAGGCGATCACGTCACCGCCGACGCTCGACTACGTGCCCCGGAAGGGTTGGGGCGGCGTGTTCTGGCTGCAGCACCATGATCTCATCGCACAACATTGGGACGGTTTCGCGCAGCGGTATGAGGCGGCGCACGGGCGCACACTTGCGCCGGGTGAGAAGCGCATGCTCGTGCTCAACGTGCGGATCGGCGACACCCACGAAGGGGTGATGAACGCTGCGCGCAATGGTCACGACGAATTCTGGAA
>JAYUFA010000036.1:0-7493 GCA_043738925.1 Actinomycetota bacterium | reverse complement strand
GATCGCGCAGACCGCAGCGGGCCTCGATCAGCTGACGGAAGGCCGGTTCGTGCTCGGGCTCGGTGCCTCTGGGCCGCAGGTGATCGAAGGCTGGCACGGCATGGCGTACACGCAACCGATCACGCGGCTGCGCGAGACGATCGACATCTGCCGACTCGCGTGGGCACGCGAGCGGCTCGTCTACGACGGCAGCGTCTTTCAGCTACCGCTGCCGGCCGGGCAGGGCACAGGGCTCGGCAAGCCGATCAAGATGATCAACACGCCGCGACGCCCGCGCATCCCGATTTACATCGCGTCGCTCGGCTCGAAGAGCGTTGAGGTCTGTGCGCAGTCCGCCGACGGTTGGCTGCCGTTTCTCTATGTACCCGAACGCGCTGGTCGCGTGTGGGGCGATGCGCTCAAGCGCGGCCTCGCGCAACGATCGGCCGAGCTGGCGCCGCTCGAGATCACGGCGGGTGGCCTGCTCGCCATCGGTCCGACGCAGGACGTCGCGCCACTGCGCGATCGTGCCCGCGGAATGCTCGCGCTTTACATCGGGGGCATGGGCGCGAAGGGCAAGAACTTCTACAACGACGTGTGTCGCGCCTACGGCTGGGAGAAAGAGGCCGAGACGATTCAAGATCTCTATCTTGGCGGCAAGAAGGACGAAGCCGCGGCCGCGATACCCGCCGAACTGGTGGAGAAAGCGACCTTGTGCGGTGACGCCGCGTACCTCCGCGATCGCGTTGCGGCGTATCGCGAGGCGGGCGTGACGAGCTTGAACGTCGCGCCGCTGGGTGCTGATCCGGTACGCGCGATCGCCGAACTCCGCGAGATCCTCGGCTGAATTCGATGGAACATCGTTGAAGCTGCACGTCGTGCTCGTCGAGCCCGAGATCGCGCCCAACACGGGCAACGTGATCCGGCTGTGTGCGAACACTGGCGCGACGCTGCATCTTGTCGAGCCGCTCGGTTTCGTGATGGATGATCGACGGCTGCGTCGCGCCGGGCTCGACTATCACGACCTGGCCGACGTGCGGACCCACGCTTCGTTCACCGCCTGCGCGGCGGCGCTTGGGTGTGAGCGGACGTTCGCGCTCACGGCCTCAGCGGGTCGCCGTTATGACACCGTCAGCTTTGCGGCCGGAGACGTGCTCGTGTTCGGCGCCGAGCGCGCCGGCCTCGACGCAGCGATCCTGGCTGCTGTTCCCCCCGATCACCATCTTGGGCTTCCTATGCGCGCCGACAATCGCAGCCTCAACCTCGCGAACGCCGTGGCGGTCGTTGTGTATGAGGCGTGGCGTCAGCAGGGTTTCGTCGGCGCCGCGGGGCACGGCACGGTGGCCGAGGCGCTCGATCGTTAGTGCCCCGTTGGCATCTCGGCTTGACGGCCGAGTTCGGTGTCGCGGGGGTACACCTTGAGCACGACAAAGATCATGAGGAAGCACAACACCGCGCCGATGCCGAGGCCGAGGTTGACGCCTTTGGTGAAGGCCACCCCCGCGTCGTGCATGAACGCGTGGAGGCCGACGGTGTCTGCGCCGAACTGCTTCTTTGCGACGAACGAAGCTCCGCCGATGCTGTCGCGGGCCATGGCGCGCGCGGGTGCGGGCAGCGAGTCGGCAGCGTGAAAGTTCGATCGGTATACCGACGCGAGCACGGAACCGATGAGTGCGATGCCGAGTGCGCCGCCGACTTCGCGCGTGGTGTCGTTGACCGCCGAACCGACGCCTGCTTTGTGCATCGGCAGGCTCGTCATGATTGACGTGGTCGACGATGGCATGGCGCAGCCGGCACCTGCGGCCATGAGGCACACGCCGACGAGCGGAACGAAGTAGCTCGAGTCGGCACGCAGCAAGAACGTGAGGATGAGCAAGCCTGCGGTGATCAATGTGAGGCCGAGCGCGATGGTGCGACGCACCGTGAGTTTTTGTTGGATCAACACGGCTCGCGGCGCGACGATGATCATCGTGGTCGCGAACGGCAGCGTGGCGATGCCGGTCTTCAAGGGGCTGAATCCCTTGACGAATTGGAAGTACAACGCGGTGACGAAGAACATGCCGAACATCGCGAAGAACGCGGTGGTCACCACGATGGCGCCGACGCGGAAGCGCGGAATGCGGAAGTAGCGCGGGTCGAGCATCGGGTGCGTGGATCGCAGTTCCCACCAGATGAACGCGCCCAACCCGAGCACGGACGCAACGAATCCGCCGATGACGAGGCTGTCGCCCCAACCACGCGACGGGCCTTCGATGATGGCGAACACGAGGCTGCTGAATCCGACGATGGAAAAGATCGACCCGAATGGATCGAGCGGGTTGCCCTCCGGAGCGCGCGAGTTCGGCACGACGAGCGCGATGAACACCGCGGCAATCGCGACGATGGGTACGACAATGAAGAACACCGATCCCCACCAGAACTTCTCGAGCAGGGCGCCGCTTGACACGACACCGATCGCGCCACCGGCGCCGGCGAATCCGGCCCACATGGCGATGGCTTTCGGGCGCTCATGCGGCGGGAAGACCGACGTGAGCAACGAAAGAGTGGACGGCATGATCAAGGCCGCGCCGATACCCATGACGGCACGCATCGCAATGAGCTGTGTCGGACTGCCTGCGGTCGATGCCACGGTGGATGCGACACCGAAGATGGCCAAGCCGGTGAGCAATGTCCACTTGCGACCGAAGCGATCACCGATAGCCCCGGCGGGCAACAACAGCCCGGCGAACACGAGCGCATAGGCGTCGATGATCCACTGCACTTGCGTCTGCGTGGCGCCGAGCGCGTTTTGGATCGGTGGAATCGCGATGTTGAGCGAACTCACGGACGCGACGATGAGCACGAGGCACGCGCAGAGAATGCCGAGGATGAACCATCGGCGAGGATGGCCGGCGGCGGAGCCCGATACGTTTGCGGTGGCGGTCGATGGTGCCGCCGGCGTGATTGATGATGAGTCCACCAGCGCAATCTAGGAGCGGTTCTCGGCAATGGTGGCCGCTGTTTGCCCATTGATGCGTGTGTGGCATCGACCCCGTACGATCCGAGGTATGTCCGCTGGTAAAGACCGCCCATTGGTGCTCGGCGGCGAGTTTCCGACGCCCACGCGTGACCAATGGCTTACCTTGGTCGACGGCGTGCTCAAGGGCCGACCATTCGACAAGGTGCTGGTGTCTCGCCTCTACGACGGCATCGACGTGCAGCCGTTGTACACGGCGGACACGACGAGCGGCGTCGGCGATCCAATGGGTAGTCCGGGTCTTGCCCCGTTCGTGCGCGGCGCGACGCCGACACGCAATGCATGGGACGTGCGTCAGCGCGTCGATGTCGGCGACGACGCGTCCGTAGCCAACACCGCCATCATCGCTGAGCTGGAAAAGGGCGCGACCAGCATCGTGCTCGGCCTGCGTGGTGTTGCCTCCAGCGCGCTCAACGACACGATGGCTACCGCGCTCGATGGCGTGTTGCTCGATCTCGCGGGCGTCGTGCTCGACGCGGGCGCGGCGTTCTCAGAAGCCGGCGCCGCGTTCGTGCGCCTTGGCGTTGCGCGTGGTGATGCGCCGAGCACGTTGCAAGGCAACATCGGTGCCGATCCGCTCGTGCATGGCGGAGCGATCGGCGACGCGATCGCGTTTGCGCTTGCGCAACAGGCGTGCGGCGGTTCGTTGCGTACGTTCGCAGTCGACGCAACAGTATGGACCAATGCAGGTGGTGCCGACGCGCAGGAAGTCGGGTGCTCCATCGCATCCGCGGTCGTGTACCTACGCGCACTGGTCGCGGCAGGCATGACCCTCGATCACGCCGCGAGGCACATCGAGTTTCGGTACGCGATCGGTGCCGATCAGTTCGCCGGCATCGCGAAGTTGCGCGCGGCTCGTCGCCTCTGGAGTCGTGTCACCGAGGTTTGCGGCACCGCGCATGCGCAGCACCAACACGGCGTCACGTCGACAGCGATGATGACGCAGCGCGATCCGTGGGTGAACCTGTTACGCACCACCATGGCGTGCTTCGCAGCCGCGGTCGGCGGCGCCGATGCCATCACCGTGCAGCCGTTCGACGCCGCAATTGGCATGTCCGACGCGTTCGCGCGGCGCATCGCCCGCAACACGCAATCGTTGCTGCTCGACGAGGTCAACCTTGGCCGTGTCACCGACCCTGCTGGTGGTTCGTGGTACGTCGAATCACTGACTACCGCACTCGCTGCTGAGGCCTGGGAATGGTTCCGCGAGATCGAACGTGCCGGTGGCATGCAGGCCGCGCTGACGAGCGGACTGATCGCCCAGCGCATTGATCACGTACGCGCCACGCGTACCGCCAACATCGCGCGGCGCAAGGATCCCATCACCGGTGTGAGCGAGTTCCCCGACATCACCGAAACCACGGTTGTGCGGCCACCCTCACCAGCGGTGTCCCACGCAGCCACGGTGCCGTCGCCGCATCGCTACGCGGAGGCCTTCGAGTCGTTGCGTGATCGGGCCGACCGCGCAGCGATCCGACCAACCGTGTTTCTCGCCAACCTCGGTTCGGTTGCCGTGCACACCGCACGGTCCACGTTCGCCAAGAACTTCTTCGAGATCGCGGGTATCGAAGCGCTCGGCAATGACGGGTTCGATTCGCCGGTCGCGGCAGCGGCCGTGTTCGCCTCGAGTGGTGCAACGTTGGCCTGCATCTGCTCGTCCGACGAGGTCTACGCCGAGCGTGCGGAAGCCACCGCGCGCGCATTGCACGATGCGGGCGCGGTGCGGGTGTACCTGGCAGGTCGCCACGACGCGCCGCTGGTCGAAGAGCATGTCTTCACCGGTTGCGACACCCTCGCCACGCTCACCCGTGCGCTTGACGCGCTCGGGCTGGCGTGAGCAGTTCGAGAGGCAGCACATGAGCACGATTCCCGACTTCAGCGACATCGAGCTCGGTGCGGTGACACCGGGTTTCGACCACGCCGCATGGGCCGACGCGGTAGAGCGGGCGACTGGCAAGGCACCCGACGCATTGCTGTGGGAGACGCCAGAGGGCATCGCGGTCAAGTCGTTGTACAGCGCCGCCGACATCGCCGATCTCGACTTCATGAGCACGTTGCCGGGCATCGCACCGTTCCTACGCGGGCCGTATCCCACGATGTACGTGAATCAGCCGTGGACCATTCGCCAATACGCAGGGTTCTCGACCGCCGAGCAATCCAACGCGTTTTATCGTCGCAACCTTGCAGCCGGCCAGAAGGGTCTGTCGGTGGCGTTCGATCTTGCAACGCATCGCGGCTACGACAGCGATCACCCCCGCGTGGCCGGTGACGTGGGCATGGCGGGCGTGGCCATCGACTCGATTCTCGATATGCGACAACTGTTCGATGGCATCCCGCTCGATCAGATGAGCGTGTCGATGACGATGAACGGCGCGGTGTTGCCTGTGCTCGCGCTCTATGTCGTTGCCGCCGAAGAGCAAGGCGTGGCGCCCGAGCAATTGCAGGGCACCATCCAGAACGACATCCTCAAAGAGTTCATGGTGCGCAACACCTACATCTATCCGCCTGCACCATCGATGCGCATCATCTCCGACATCTTCGCCTACACCTCGCAGAAGATGCCGAAGTTCAACTCGATCTCGATCTCCGGTTATCACATGCAAGAAGCAGGAGCCACGGCCGATCTCGAGCTGGCCTACACGCTTGCTGACGGGGTCGAGTACATCCGTGCCGGCACTGAGGCCGGTTTGGGCATCGACGCGTTCGCCCCTCGCCTCAGCTTCTTCTGGGCAATCGGAATGAACTTCTTCATGGAGGTGGCCAAGCTGCGCGCGGCGCGCCTGCTGTGGGCCAAGCTCGTGAAGCAGTTCGATCCGAAGAGCGACAAGTCGTTGTCGTTGCGGACCCACTCGCAGACGTCCGGCTGGTCGCTTACCGCGCAGGACGTGTTCAACAACGTTGCTCGCACCTGTGTCGAGGCCATGGCTGCCACGCAAGGTCACACGCAGTCGTTGCACACGAACGCATTTGACGAAGCGCTCGCGCTGCCCACTGACTTCAGCGCACGTATCGCTCGCAACACCCAGCTGTTCTTGCAACAAGAGTCAGGCACCTGTCGAGTGATCGATCCATGGGGCGGCAGCTACTACGTCGAGCGCCTCACGTACGAACTCGCGACCAAGGCGTGGGATCACATCCAAGAGGTCGAAGCTGCCGGCGGTATGACGGCCGCGATCGAGGCCGGTATTCCGAAGCTCCGTATCGAAGAAGCCTCGGCGCGCACACAGGCTCGCATCGACTCAGGGCGTCAGCCCGTCATTGGCATCAACAAGTATCGCCTCGACGAAAACGAGAAGATCGACGTTCTCAAGGTCGACAACACATCGGTGCGGGCCGAGCAGATAGCGAAGCTGCAACGTCTGCGCGCCGAGCGCGACCACACTGCGTGTCGTAGAGCGTTGGACGCGCTCACCGGCGCGGCCGACGCGGTGATGCACGGCGGTCGCCCGAACGATCTCGATCACAACCTGATGAAACTTGCGATCGACGCGGCGCGGGCGCGCGCCACAGTGGGCGAGATCAGCGACGCGTTGGAGACGGTGTTCGGGCGTCACGTCGCCGAGATCCGTACGATCTCCGGTGTGTACCGCCATGAGGTTGGTCAGGCAGGCAATGTCACGAAGGTGCGGGCGCTCGTCGAGCAGTTCGCCGTCAACGAGGGCCGGCGACCGCGCATTCTCGTCGCGAAGATGGGCCAAGACGGCCACGACCGCGGCCAGAAGGTCATTGCTACGGCGTTCGCGGACCTTGGCTTCGATGTCGACGTGGGTCCGCTGTTTCAGACACCGGCCGAGGTCGCTCGCCAGGCGATCGAGGCCGACGTGCACATTGTCGGCGCATCGTCGTTGGCGGCCGGGCACCTGACCCTCGTGCCGCAGTTGAAGCACGAACTGGCCGAGTTGGGCCGCAGCGACATCATGATCGTCGTCGGCGGCGTGATCCCGCCGCAGGATTTCGACGAGCTGTACGCCGCTGGTGCCGCCGCCATCTTCCCACCGGGCACGGTCATCGCCGACGCCGCGGCTGACCTGCTCGACAAGCTGAACGCTCAACTCGGCCACACCTGACCGTTCGCGCGTCGCGGTGCGCGGCCCTCATGACATGCCGGGCAACACCAGGAAGGACGCTGCGCGAACTCTCGGCAAACTCCATGGTCGTTCGTGGCGGACCGACGTACCGTCAGCGACAGCTGGTGGGCACGAGAGTTTGCGAACGCGAACGAGTGGACGGTGTGCAGCGTGCGATTGCGAAGGGCGCTCAGCAGCCTGGTGTTGAGTGTTGCAGTGATGATGCTGTCGGCGTCGACCGCACACGCGAGTGCGTCGGAAAATGTGTTGCAACGGGCCGCCTGGCCGAGCACGGAAGTACTCGGCCGTTGCCACGCAGTCGTCGAAACCGCGACCGCCGACTACGAGGGCATCACCGCGACGGCAGCACTGACCGCGCCCGGCGCGCTTTCCTTTGCCATGGTGTCGAGCGCGCCGATGCCGTACGCGAC
>JAYUFA010000035.1:0-2852 GCA_043738925.1 Actinomycetota bacterium | reverse complement strand
GAATCATCGAGCGGCCCCACACGAACCGATCGCGACCGATGGCGAAGTGCTCCAGGCTGCGCTGGGTCTGCGCACCCCACAGGCGCGAAGCCTCAACCAGCACGTCACCCATCGAGTCGCGTTCGACTCGTGTCGCCCCGCCCACCATGCGGTCTCCGTCGGCCGAGTCGCTCGTCAGCCGAACAGGTGCTTCGGCACCGCGCTGTCGAGTTCGGCCATCGTCCACGGCGGGTTCGAACGATGATCGCCACGGAATATCGTTCGCTCGTTGCGATACGCCGACCACAACGCGACCTCGCCTCCCGAGGCGTGAAACACCTGGCCGGTGTACTCACCGCCCTTGTCGGTACACAGCCAGGTCACGATCGGCGCCACGTAGCTCGGCGGAGGCGTGTTGTCGTAGTTGTCCCACATCTCCTCGTCGATCTGGCCCGCGGCACGGAGCTCCTCGAAGTGGGCACGGCTCATCTCATGCAGACGCGTTGCCGCTCCGGGCGCCAGGCAGTTGGCGGTGATTCCCGTGCCGGCGTACTGATGGGCGATGGCCTTGGTCATCGAGATCACGCCACCCATCGACGCGGCGAAGATCGGACTACCGAGCAGTCCCGTAGCGCCATATGACGTCGTGGTGACGATGCGCCCCCAGCCGCGCTCGACCATGCCGGGCACCAGTGCTCGCGACAGCCAGAACTTCTGCGAGAGGAACAGCCCTACGAACCGCTGGTACTCGTCGTCGGTGGCGGTGAGGTTGGCCTCGAGCAAGGCGCCGGCGCACGCCACGAGAATGTCGACCTTGCCGAACGCGTCAACAGCAGTGGCCACGACGGCGGCGCAACCAGCGGCGTCGCCGACCGAGTCGTAGCTCGCCGCCGCTTCACCCCCGGCGGCACGGATCTCGGCCACGGTGGCGTCAGCTGCAGTGGAAGTCGCGCCCGTACCCGTCTCGGTCGTGCCGAGATCGTTCACCACCACCGACGCGCCGTGTGCCGCGAGCGACAACGCGCACGCCTTGCCAATGCCGTTCCCCGCGCCGGTGACCAGCGCGACGCGCCCCGCAAGCGACGTTGCCATGACCCCTCCTCGTGCACCGCGGCGGCGCCGCCGGCTGTCGGGCCCATTGTTGCCGCGTTCAGGAAAGCGGTCGAATGCCACCGGGGTGGCGAGCGAACCCCAAAGGTCGGCGAGCACGCGTGCTGATCGACTTGCCGATGCCACGTAGGCTCGGTATCGATGCACCTGAACGAGTTCGCCTCCGACCTTCGCCCCCTCGACATGACCGCCGGCGCAGAGTTCGCCAGCCTGCTGACCAGCGCGACCGACCTGGGCATTCCCCACGGTTCGCCGATCAGCTATCGATCGCGCCATACCGTGCTGCGGCGGCAACGCTTCCACTTCACCGAGTGGGGCGAACCGGGCCTCCCCCCGGTGGTTTTGCTGCACGGCGGCAACCAATCGTCGCATTCATGGGATCTCGTCAGCCTGAGCCTGGCGGACCGCTACCACGTCTACGCGCTCGATCAGCGCGGCCACGGCGATTCCGAGTGGAGCCCCGAGCTCGACTATTCCATTGATGCCATGGTCGCGGATGCCGCGGCCTTCATTGTTGACCAGGGCCTGCAGCAGCCGATCGTGTTCGGTCACTCGATGGGTGGACGCGTCGCGCTCACGCTGGCAATCGATCACCCGGGGATCGCGCAAGCCATGGTCATCGTCGACGTCGGGCCTGAGCTGACCGACGAGGGAATCAAGACCATTCAGAACTTCGTTGTGCACAACGTCGAATTCGACGATCTCAACGAGTTCCTCGACAACGTCGTGAAGTACGACCCATTTCGCTCGCGCGCGCACATCGAACGCACGGTGAAATACAACATGCTGCGTCGTGCCGATGGCAAGTACGTCAGCAAAGTCGATCACCGCCGCATTCCGCTGCGAAACCGTGAACTTACTCTCGACCATGTCAGGGAAATCATCTCCCCCGTACTTGTGTTACGGGGTGAGCACTCGAACATCTTTGCGCCCGACGCGGCCGAACGATTCGTGCAAGCGTTGCCGAACGGTCGCCTCGTGACGGTTCCGGCGTGTGGCCACAATGTGCACTCGGGCAACACACTCGGATTCCTCGCCGCGGTGAACGAATTCCTGGCCGACGCCCGGAGATAAGCCGAAATCGAGACGTGCTCAGCGCGAGCGAGCGCTGTATGCAGCCTCGATTGTGGCCGGGATACGACCGCGGGTGCTGATAGCGAAGCCGTTTTCTTTGGCCCACCGACGGATTGCCTCAGTCTGGGAAGGATCACGACGGGTCGCGGCAGCGGCGGCGCTCGACGCTGTTCTGGAGCGGCTTGACCGAGCACGAGAGACGTAGGGCGAAACTGCGGTGGTGAATGCCGCGCGGTGCTCGGCGCAGAGGTCGATCTCGAATGCCGCGCGATCGATAGAGAACTCGAGAGCCGTCGCCCCATTGGCCTGGCACACATCACACGAAATCTGAACGACTACCTGACGCGCCATGCGCACCTCCTGGTCGACGCAGATCATAATCACGACATTGCGCGATCCATGCGAATCCTTGCATTGTTTCGCGACGATGCGGGCAAACTGCATCGTGAGCACCCCAGCGGTGGCGGTCGAAGACAATCCGGCGCGGCACCGCTATGAGATATTGGTCGGGGGCACGGTCGCGGGCTTCGCGGACTACGCGGTGGTCGGCGACATCGTGGTGTTGCCCCATACGGTCGTCGACCCGGCATTTCGTGGCCGGGGGCTTGCCGCACAGCTTGTCCGGCGCGCGCTCGACGACGCCCGCCATCGAGGTCAACTCGTCGATCCGCAATGCTCCTACGCGGCCC
>JAYUFA010000034.1:0-7537 GCA_043738925.1 Actinomycetota bacterium | reverse complement strand
GCCGCGACGCGAAGCGCTTCGAGATCGGCCAGGCGCACAGCGGCATCGTCGTAGCGGCGCGGGAACACCGCGCGGCACAGCGGCAGCAACGCGTCGATGTCGACAGCGGGGCCACCGGGTGCGTCCTCGTCGGACGACGCGCACGCGGCCCATGCCGCGCGCAGCACAGCGAGCTCGGTTTCGGCGGCGGTCGGCACGCGTACAGCGCAGGCGAGGAATGCGGCAAGCGGGTCGCCGCCGTCGCGGCCAACGCCGAACTCGTCACACAACCGCCGGACGGTGGCCGGGCCCACGCCGTCGAGCATGCCGAGCACACGATGCCATGCGAGCTCATCGGTGGGGTTGTCGAGCACGCGCAGCAGCGCGAGGAGATCTTTGATGTGCGCGGCTTCGAGAAACTTGAGGCCGCCGAACTTCACGAACGGGATGTCGCGTCGGGTCAGCTCAAGCTCGAGGCCGGCGCTGTGATGCCCGGCGCGAAACAAGACAGCCTGCCGCCGAAGGTCGACGCCTCGCTCGCGCAATTCGAGCACGGTGTCGCAGACATGCGCTGACTGCGCAAGCTCGTCGTGGCAAATGGTGAGGGCTGGCCGCGCGCCACCGGGACGCACGGCGCGAAGCGCCTTCGGCAAGTGCGCGGCCGACTGTGTCAGCACACGATTGGCTACCGCGAGGATTGGCGCGGTCGAGCGATAGTTCTCTTCGAGCGTTATCAGGGTCGCATCGGGAAAGTGTTCGCTGAACTGCCACATGTTGTCGGCACTCGCAGCGCGAAAACCGTAGATGGCCTGTGCGTCGTCTCCGACGGCGGTGAGCTGCGCCGGTGGGCACAGGGAGCGCACGATGTCGGCTTGCAGGGTGTTGGTGTCCTGGTACTCGTCGACGAGGACGTGATCGAAGCGCGAGCGCACCACGTCACGCAACTCGGGCGCAGCCAGGAGTCCGCGCCAATGCAGCAGGAGATCGTCGTAGTCGAGCACGTTCGTGCGGCGCTTCCGCTCGGTGTAGCCAACGAAGACCTCGCGCAGCGCGTCGCCATGCTCAGAGCACCAGGGGAATGATTCTTGCAACACCTCGCGCAACGGTGCCTGCTTGTTGACCACGCGGCTGTAGATCGACGCGACGGTGTCGGCTTTGGGAAATCGCGAGCCCCGACTCGCGAACCCGAGTTCGCCTCGCACGAGACCGAACAAGTCGGTTGCGTCGCCTTGATCGAGCAGTGTGAATGACGGACCTAGCCCGAGCGTGCCGCCGAAGCGGCGCAGCAACCGGTTTGCCGTCGCGTGGAAGGTGCCACCCCACACCTTCGATGCCGCAGCGCCGTTGTGGCTGCTGGCTGCCACGCGAGCGAGCATCTCGTGCGCGGCGCGTCGGCTGAAGGTCAGCAGCAGGATGCGATCGGGCGGAGTTCCGGCATCGAGCAAGTGTGCGACGCGTGCGGCCAACGTCTTGGTCTTGCCGGTGCCGGCGCCCGCGACGATGAGGAGCGGTCCGCCCTGATGCTCGACGGCGAGCTGTTGGCGTTCGTTGAGCGCATCGGTCGGGGCACAGGGAGCCGTAGCGAACATGAGTTCGTACGGTAGTGCCCCGCGACGGGCCGCCGGTGGACGATCAGTGCAGCCAGCTGTCGAGCACCACGTTCGTACTCGCGTCGGTGCACCACACGCGAACGGTGTCTTCGAGGGGGAGCGCGCTTTGCAACGTGATCGTCTCGTCCTTCCAAGTGCCACGAAAGGTGCCGGCGTTGAAGCGTTGCCCACTCGCGTCGGTGAGCCACACCCAGTAGATGCTGTTCGGATCGAGCCCACGATGGTGCAGCCGTACTTGCGTGCCCTGGTCGTTCTTCTGGAGGCCGAATGATGCCATCGCACCGTTGGGCGCGACCGAGAACGGTTGCAACGACGCGGTCGCAGTGTCGTTGTGCGCGACGCTGAACGTGACGATGGCCAGAATGAGCGCGGCGGCAACACTCATCGCCGCGACGATGGCTCGCCGCACGTGTAGATGACGGACCTTCGTGCGCTCGGTACGCGCCGACTGTGCGATGCGCTCGGCGAGATCGAACGAAGGTACGTGATCGGCATCGAGGTGCGCCAGACTCGCAGCGGGAAGCGCCCGCGCCGTCAGCCGCAGCTCTTCGAGGTCGAAGCGACAGTCCGCGCAGCTGTCCAGGTGCGCGACCAGCCGCGTGCGATCGAGGTCGTCGAGACGATCAAGCGCGAACGCGGCGAGGTCGCCGCGGTAGGAGCGGCAGTCGTCGCTACTCATCGACATAACCAAGCTCGTCGAGCGCGAGCCGCAGCGCGCGCAGTGCGTAGTACACGCGGCTCTTCACGGTGCCGACCGGTACACCGAGTTCGGCTGCCACCTCACCGTACGGTCGCGCTCGGTAGTAGGTCTCGACGATCACGACGCGATGGTCGGGCGACAGTTTTCGAAGTGCTTCCTCGACTTGCCAGCACACCAGCAGCCGGTCGATGTCGTGATGGTCGTGCGCAAGTGCCGCGTCCGGATCGGCGACCGAGACTGCGAGCCCTGGGCGCACGCTGCGTGCGCGAGCGAGATCGACGATGACGTTGCGCACAATCGCGAACAGCCAGGTGCGTAAGGAGCCGAGTTGCTCGTCGAAACGTTCGGCCGCGCGCCAAGCACGCAAGTACGCCGTTTGTACTGCCTCCTCGGCCAGCCCTCTGTCGCCGAGTGAGCGATAGGCGAAGCGGTAGAGCTCGCGACCGTGGGCTGCGTATGCCGCAGTGATCCACTCGGTATCGGCGTCCGCGACCTTCATCTCTCCACAGTACGTAAGGGAGGCCGCCGCGGTTCGACGACGCGAGATTTGTTTCGCGCGATGAACCGATGTCGGTGTTCATGCGTACCCCATCGGCAATCAACCTTTGGGAGGAACATTCAATGCAGGTTCACACGAAGTCCAAGATCGTTCTGCGCGGGGTCGCACTGGCCGCCGCCCTCGCCATGACGCTCGCCGCGTGCGGCGATAGCGGAACCAAGTCCACCACGGCAGCAACGACGACAGCAGCAGCAGCGCAGACCACGGTGCCGGCCGCTGTCGCGACCACGGCCACGCCCGCCACCACCGCTGCCCCCGCTGCTACGACCACCGCTGCGGCACCCGCGGCGGGAACCGCGTTGACCTTGAAGGTGGCGACAACGTCGCTCGGCAGCGTTCTTGTCGACGGCAACGGCCGCACGCTTTACATCTTCACCAAGGATGAGAAGAACAAGAGCAACTGTGCCGGGGGCTGCTTGTCGACCTGGCCGCCGTTCGTCGGCACGGCGAAGGCCGGGACGGGCGTCGACGCAGCCAAGCTTGGGACCATCGCGACTGCCGACGGCAAGACACAGGTCACGATGGACGGCCAGCCGCTCTACTACTACGCGCCCGATACGGCGGCTGGTGACACCAAAGGGCAAAAGGTCGGCGGTGTGTGGTTCGTCGTCGACGGCAACGGCGTAGCCAACAAAGCGTAGGTGCGTCGGGCCGGGGATGTGCGTGGCGGCGCATCCTCGGCCTCGGTGTTGCTGGGTCGGATGCGCCTATCGGTGCATCCTCTACGCGACGATGCCGTCGGCGCGCAGCTGCGCAAGCTGATCGTCGGTCAAGCCGAGGTCGGCTTTCAGGATCGCGTCGGTGTGTTCGCCGAGCCAAGGCATGCGGGTCTCGGGGCCTTCTTGCATCCGCGACATCTTGATCGGGTTGCCGGGCACGAGAGCCGGCGAGTCGACGCCATCGACGCGTGGCACCTCGACGAGCATGTGTCGCTTGGCGACGTGTTCGTCGTTGATGATGTCCTGCGGTCCGTGGATCGGCGCGGTCGCGACCCCGGCATTCGCGAACAGGAACGCACACTCGCGCTTGGTCTTGTCGGCCGCCCACGCCTCGACGGTGTCGCGGACGACCGTCTCGGTGATGTCCATCCATCGCGAGCGATCGAAAGCCGGGTCGCCAATCCACTCTTCCTTGCCGATGACCTTGGCGAACGCAGGGAACTGATGCTCGCGACCGACCTGGATCATGAACCAGCCATCACTGGCCTTGAACGCGGTCATGATGAGCCCCGGTGTGGCACCGTGCTTCGGTTCGACACCGAGCGAGTACGTGTTCGTGACGATGTCGGTGAGCGCGACCATGCAGTCGTACATCGCGATGTCGATGTACTGGCCGAGGCCCGTGCGATCGCGGTGGCGCAGCGCGGCGAGGATGCCGATGGTGGCGAACACCGACGAGCCGATGTCGCCGAGTGCGCCGACGGGGCTGATCTTCGGGATGTCACCCTCGTGGCGGCTGAACTCATAAATGCCCGACATGGACTCGGCCACGCCTGCATACGCGGGCCAACCGTCGTAAGCGGTGCTCACCGTGTTGCCGAAACCCGACACGGATGCGTAGATGAGATGGGGGTAGCGCTCGGAGAAGTCCTTGAACCCGAGGCCCATCTTGTCCATGCCGCCGGCTTTGAAGTTCTCGCACACCACGTCGTACTTGCCGGCCATGTCGAGGATGAGCTCGCGACCCTTCTTGAGGTCGATCCCGACACTCTTCTTGCCCAGGTTGTTGCGGATGAACAGGCCGCCGACCTTTCGGCCGTCGGGGTCGAGCACCGCCGGTAGACCCCCTCGCGCTGACTCACCGGCAGTGGGGTGTTCCACCTTCACGACCTCGGCTCCGAGGCGGGCAAGCATCTGGGTGCCCCACGGGAGCGCCTGCATCTGCTCTATGGCGAGGATGCGGACCCCGTCGAGGGGCTTGCCGAACGCCGCGGCCTCGTCGTTGGCGGTTTCTCCGATGCGCATGGGTCGCTCCCTGTCAGACGCGTGGTATCGCCGGTCACCCTAGGAGCCGCAACGCAGCGGTGGCATCTTCGCTGGTAGCAGGCCCATCGGGGCGCAGCAGTATGCTTTGCCGCATGCGAGGGATCATCAGCTACGGCGCCTACGTCCCGTTTCGTCGGCTCGATCGGGCCGACATCGGCAAGTTCTTCGGGAGCGGGGGAGGCAAGGGCACCCGCTCGGTGGCGTCCTACGACGAGGACACCACGTCGATGGGGGTCGAGGCCGCCCGCGTCGCGCTGCGCTCCATCGACGCGGCTACGCCGGTTGATTCCCTCTGGTTTTCCACGACGGCACCGGCGTACGCCGACAAGACCAACGCCACCACCCTCCACGCCGCGCTCCGCCTCGATCGCGACACGCCGGCCATCGACATGAACGGTGCGGTGCGTTCCGCAGTGGGCGCGTTGCGCACCGCCCTCGCGCTTGGATCGGGCAACGCGTTGGTTGTCGCGGCCGACGTGCGCACCGGCCTGCCTACCTCCGGCGATGAGACCGAAGGTGGCGACGGCGCGTCGGCGGTACTGGTGGGCGACGGCAGCCAGGGTGGGGTCATCGCCGAGCTCATCGGCGCGGGTACGGCCACCGAGGAGTTCACCGATCGCTGGCGCGTTCCTGGTCAGACCCGATCGAAGCTGTGGGAAGAACGCTTTGGCGAGATGGCCTACTTGCCGCTCGCCGCTGATGCCTGGGCGGCCGCGTTGAAGGACGCCGGGGTCGAAGCGACCCAGATCGACAAGGTGTTCGTCACCGGCACGCACGGCCGCGCGGTGCGCGCTGCGGCTGCCAAACTCGGTGTACGCAGCGACGCGATCGTCGACGATCTTGCGTCGAGCGTCGGCAACACCGGTGCAGCACACGCGGGTATCGGCATAGCGGCGGCGCTTGAGCACGCACAACCGGGTCAGCTGATAGCGCTCGCGGTTTTGGCCGACGGAGCCGACGTCCTGGTATTCCGCGTGACCGAAGCGATCACGTCGTTCCACTCGGCGCGGCCACTGTCGACACAAGTCGCGAACGGTGGCGCGTTGCTCTACGGCAAGTTCTTGTCGTGGCGTGGTGTGGTCACGGTCGAGCCGCCGCGGCGTCCCGAACCGAACCGGCCGTCGTCGTCTGCGGCACGGCGTCGTGAGGATTGGAAGTACGCATTCGTCGGCTCGCGCGACGAGACCACCGGCATCGTGCACATGCCCCCGGCCCGCATCGGCATCAAGGGCGGCGTCGAGGGCGACATGGCGCCCGCGGCGATGGCCGACACGCTAGGCACGGTGCTCACGTTCACCGTCGATCGCCTGGCGTATTCGCCGAGCCCGCCGATCGTGTTCGCCGTGGTCGACTTCGATGGCGGCGGTCGCATGCCGATCGAGCTCACCGACTGTGATCCGGCCGATGTCACGATCGGCGCACGGGTCGAGATGACCTTCCGTCGGTTGTTCACAGCGGACGACATCCACAACTACTTCTGGAAAGCCCGCCTCGTCAGAGGCTGAGGGGGAAACGACTATGGCTTCTCACGGCATCAAAGATCGCGTGGCAATCGTCGGTATGGGCTGCACGAGGTTTGCCGAGCATTGGGACAAGTCCTCGGACGACTTGGTTATCGACGCGACGAACGAAGCGTTCTCGACGACGGGTGTCAACAAGCAGGACATCGACGCGTACTGGCTCGGCACGGCGCAAACCGGCATGGCGGGCATCACTTTGTCGATCCCGCTCAAGCTCGAAGGCAAGCCGGTCACGCGCGTCGAGAACTTCTGCGCCACCGGTAGCGAGGCCATGCGTCAGGCCGCCTATGCGGTCGCGTCGGGCGCCTACGACCTTGTCGCGGCGGTCGGTGTCGAAAAGGTCAAGGACGGCGGCTATCAAGGCCTGAACTCGTTCCCGATCCCGACCGACGGTACGGGCCGCACGCTCACTGCGGCGGCGATGTTCTCGTTGCTGCTGCCCGCGTACGCGAAGAAGTACGGCGTCGACGAGGACGAGATTCGTCGCGTCATCGCGCGCATTGGATCGAAGAACCACTACAACGGCGCGCGCAACTCTCGAGCGCAGTATCGCCGTGAGATGACGGCCGAGCAGATCTGTTCGATGCCGTCGGTCGCAGGTCGCCTTGCGGTGATGGACTGCGCGGGGGTGGCCGATGGTTCGGCTGCGGTCATCCTGTGTCGCGCCGAAGACGCCTACAAGTACACCGACAAGCCGTTGTTCATCAAGGCGTTGTCGTTCGTGTCCGGCAACGGGTCGGGGCTCGTCGATCCCGACTTTGATTTCACCACGTTGCCAGAATGCGCGATGGCCGCCGAGGATGCGTATCAGCAGGCCGGTGTCACCGATCCGCGCAACGAGATCGCGATGGCCGAGGTGCACGACTGCTTCACGGT
Organism: Actinomycetota bacterium; assembly: GCA_043738925.1. Classification (GTDB taxonomy): domain Bacteria; phylum Actinomycetota; class Acidimicrobiia; order Acidimicrobiales; family WLNW01; genus WLNW01. Next base: position 308 of record JAYUFA010000034.1, on the reverse strand, counting down.
CACCGAGCTGGTGCTGATGGAGGACCTCGGCTTCTCCGAGCGTGGTCAAGCGTGGAAGGAAGTTCTCGCCGGCTCGTTCGACCTCACCGGTGACCTTCCGGTGAACAGCGACGGTGGCCTCAAGTCGTTCGGCCATCCGGTCGGCGCTTCCGGCTTGCGGATGCTCTACGAGGTGTGGTTGCAGCTCCGTCACGAAGCACCCCCCGAGCGCCAGATCACCACCAACAAGAAGCTCGGGCTCACCCACAACCTCGGTGGCTACCCCGGCGAGATGGTGAGCTTCGTCGGCATCTTCGGCGCCGAAAAGG
>JAYUFA010000033.1:0-2861 GCA_043738925.1 Actinomycetota bacterium | reverse complement strand
CGAGACCTTGGCATCGAGATAATCGCAGATCGCCAGCGATTGCGTCAGCCGCAGCCCGTCGATCTCAAGCATCGGCACAAAGCCCTGCGCGGTTTTGGCCAGGTAGCCCGGGTCTTTCTGCTGCCCCTTCGACAAGTCGGTCGTCACCGCTAGTCCGGCTGGGGAGTCGAACGGGGGAACAATGAGCGACGCCGCCCTACTGCGCGAGCTGCACGACATCGAGGCGATCAAGCGACTCAAGGCCCGCTACTTCCGGCTGATGGACCAGAAGCGTTGGGACGAATGGGCGATGGTCTTTTCTCGCGACGCACATCTCGTGGTTCCCGAGGGCGCGGTCGACGAACGTGGTCGCGAGGCCGTCGTGGCGTCGGTCAGCGGCGTACTCGAAGGAGTCCGCACCGCGCACCACGGCCACATGCCCGAGATCGAAATGACCGGGCCAGACACCGCCCGTGGCACCTGGGCGATGTTCGACTATGTCGAATTCCCCAACGGCGCGGATGGCGAGCGGATCGGACTGCAGGGATATGGTCACTACACCGAGGAGTACGTCCGCGAAGACAATGAGTGGCGCATCGCGAGCCTGCACCTCTCACGCCTTCGTATCGACCCGCTCTCAGGCGGCCTGCCAGGTGTCCATATGGGTGTGGAATCGGGCTCCTGAATCGAGGGCAGACTGGCGCCTCGGGCGGTCAGGAAGTCGCGCCGGCGCCGAGGGGTACTGCCTCGGCGTAGGCACGGCGCAATTCGTCGCGCAGCGCGGGATCGAAGATGCCGGCCATGGTGAGGTGCAGCGGGTCGCCGCGTCGCGCCAAATCGTCGTTGAACGTCGCGACCACGCTGGCAAGGTCGAGGGCATCGTGAGCGACACGCATTCGCGCCGTGTCGTTCTCGTAGACGTTCGCCTTCCACAGGACGCTCACCCGGTAGTGCTCGAGCGGAGCGCGCCACACCTCGCAACCACGGTCGACGACGGCCCAATCGCCTGCGGCGTTCGGGCCGAGTTCGGCCTCCGAAGTCACCAACGGGGCCAACCCATCGGCGCCACCGATGGGCGCGACCTGATGGAACATCCCGTGGTTGTCGCCTACCAACGCGGTGTTTGCGATGTTGCCCTCGTGGCGCGAGGGCGGCGCATCGGGACCGTCGGGCCAATAGAGCAGCCCTCCCCCGTCGACGTCGTTCATCCACCAAATCGATGTGGCTTGGGTGATCGCCCACTCATCGAATAGACCCGACCACATCATCGCCCGCAGCACGTGCATGGGCGCGTTGGTTCGGTCGAGCCCACGGAACACCGGATTGTCGGTGTGCGCGGGCCCGTGCGCCGCGGTCGGGCCCATGACGTTCACGTAAATCGTGTGCGGAACAATGACGTCGGCGTCGTAGAAACTCCTCGCCGCGTTGATCACGCGTTCGTGGTGTAGGAAGAGTTCGGCACCAGGAACCATGAGGTCCGCGTGCACCCAATCCTTCTGGAACCACAGCGGTAGCGAGGCAATCTCGGCTCGATTCCCCGACCTGAACCAGCCACCGAGGGGCCGGTATGGCGCGTTGTCGACCAACAGATCGAGAACCGCGTCGTGATCGCCGATCACATCACGGAGCAACACCGGCGGCTGCGCGTAGTGCATCACCTGCGACGTTACGACCGGGCCGATAGTGGGTCAAGTGCCCCGCTACGCGTCGTCGCTCCCACTGCGGTGCGGGAAATGCACCATCGTTCCGCCGTCGACGATCAAGGTCTGGCCGGTCATGTACGACGAGAGATCCGACAGCAGGAACAACAACGGGCCCGCGATCTCGTGGGTGCGACCGAACCGACGCAACGGCACGCCTTCTTCAATCGCGAGGCCATCGAAGAACGCGAGCGCGTCCTGCGCCGACATGGCCATTTTGTCGAGCAGACGTGGCACCGCGGTGATATCCGGCGCGACGCAGTTGACACGTATGCCGTACCGACCCCATTCGTCCGCGAGCGTCCGCGCGAGTGACATGACGCCGGCCTTCGCGACTCCGTAGGCGGCCTGATTTCGAGCGCCGTAGACCCACTCACCGACGCCACCATCGCAAGAGAACCGCCCCGCCCGTCGGCGATCATGTGCCGCCCGGCGGCGTGGCAGACAAACATCTGCGAATACAAGTTGAGACGCAGCTGTGCATCCCACTGGGCCGGATCGGTCTCCACAAACGGAATCATGTCGACCAACCCGACGATGTTGACGACCCGCGTGAGGCCGCCGAGCACCGCGTGTGCCTCGTCGACAGCAGCAGCGGCTCCCGCTTCGTTGGTCACGTCGGCCACGATGGCGTGGCCACCGATCTCGGCCGCAACAGCCTCAGCTCGGCCCGGGTTGATGTCGGCGATCGCTACGCGAGCGCCGGCCCGCGCCAAAAGAATCGCCGTCACGCGTCCGCTGCCGTACCCCCCACCGACGACGAGCGCCGGTTCGCCATCCAACCCCAAGAACTCTTCCATCGTTCCCTTTCCTCCCCGCCTTCGTCATAGCCCCGTGGGCGCTACGGCTACGTTGAGCCTATTCGGGCTGCGATTCCCGACGATGCGTACGAGGACCGACTGCGATGAGTGACGAAGAAGCGAGCCTGCTGTCCGAACGTGACGGTCCGACCGTCGTGTTGACGATGAACCGGCCTCACCGCCGCAACGCACTCTCGATCGACATGATCGTGCGGTTGGCCGATGCCTGGGAGGCGATCGATGCCGACGAGACCATCCGGTCGGTGATCCTCACCGGTGCCGAGGGCGCGTACTGCGTAGGCGGCGACCTCGCCTCCGGATGGATGGCCGGCAACCGGCAGGAGCGGCCGACCGACAACGAACGACGTGCAGCGGGCGATCC
>JAYUFA010000032.1:0-19943 GCA_043738925.1 Actinomycetota bacterium | reverse complement strand
ACTACATCAACCACGAGGAGAACAACGGCCATCGCAAGCTCGTACAAGCCGAGCGTGTGTGGCTCGACGGCACCGTTGATGAGCTCGGGCGGCCGGAGCATGCACACACGCTGCTTTCGGGCACGCGCATTCCGACGCACGCGACAATTACGTTCCCCGAAGCTGGCATCTCGGTTGACTGCCAGCCGTACTGCACACATTTCCTTTCGGTTGGTACCGGCTATGGCATGGACGCCGATTGGCGTCACGGCATGTATCAGGGTCCCGACGAAGTCGTGCAGGGCCTGGTGCTCAACGTCGACGACATCAAGGGCATCGCGCAATACGGCGTACTCGATCAAGCGGCACGGTTCTCCTACGACGGCAAGGTCGGTTACGGCTTGTACGAGAGCGGATTCTTCGGCCCCTTCGAGCGCTACGGCATGACCGACGGCGCCATGGGCGCACCGTGACCAACGCGCCAACAGCCGTTCACGCCCGAGGGTGGTACCGTCAACGCCACGCCGTCACCACTGCGGGAGAGACCTCGGCCGACGCTGCCCTCGGGTAGCGCCGTGACCGAGGCGCCGAAGGAGCAACCGCCCCCGGAACCTCTCAGGCACCCGAACCGCAGCGGACGGGCCACTCTGGAAAGCAACGTCACCGTTCGCGGCGGCGTTCACCGAAGGGGAAAGCGGCATTCGTGCCGTGAAGCTCTCAGGTCACCGGACAGAGGGGGGCGCTGCTTGTGTCGCGCGCTCATCCGAGGTCCCCATGACTGTTCCGTCGCTCCGTACGCTCGAAGGTGCTGCACCGTTCGCGGCACGCCATCTCGGCCCTGATGACGCGGATGTCGCTTCGATGCTCGCCACGCTCGGGTTCGCCTCGCTCGACGAGTTGATCGATGCCGCGGTGCCGAGTGCGATCCGCTTGGGCACGCCGCTTGCTTTACCTGCCGCGCGCAGCGAGGTCGAGGCGCTTGCGATGTTGCGCGAGAAGGCGTCTCGTAACGAGGTCTTCACATCGCTCATCGGCTGCGGTTACGCGAACACCATCGTGCCGCCGGTGATCCAACGCAACGTGCTGGAGAACCCGGCGTGGTACACGGCCTACACGCCGTATCAGCCCGAGATCAGCCAGGGCCGTCTCGAAGCGCTGTTGAACTTTCAAACGATGATCGCCGATCTCACCGGACTCGACATCGCCAACGCGTCGCTGCTCGATGAGGCGACCGCGGCTGCAGAAGCGATGACCCTGCTCCATCGGGTGACCAAATCGAACCGCAACCGCTTCGTCGTCGATGCAAATTGCCATCCTCAAACGATCGATGTGATGCGCACGCGGGCCGAACCACTCGGTATCGACCTCGTCGTCGAAGACCCGATGACTGCGGCGCTCGGTGACGCGTATGGCCTACTCGTGCAGTACCCCGGCACCGACGGCGCGCTCGTCGACCTTGCACCGATCGCCGAGCGTGCGCATGCGGCGGGCGCTCTCGTCGCCGCTGCCGGTGACCTGCTCGCGTTGTGTCTTGTGCAATCACCCGGTGCCGCAGGCGCCGATTGCGTCGTCGGCTCGTCGCAACGATTCGGGGTACCGCTCTGTTATGGCGGACCGAGTGCCGGGTTTCTCGCCACCCGCGACGCGTACAAGCGTTCACTGCCCGGCCGCGTCGTGGGGGTATCGGTCGATGCCGAGGGGCGCCCCGCATATCGATTGGCGCTACAGACGCGCGAGCAACACATCCGACGCGAGAAGGCCACGTCGAACATCTGCACCGCGCAGGTGTTGTTGTCGGTGATGGCGTCGCTCTATGCGTGTTGGCACGGCCCCGACGGACTGCGGACGATCGCCCGACGCGTCCATCGCCTCACCTCGGTACTCGCGCATGGTCTGCGCGCACACGGCCTCGAGGTGCGCACGGCGCAGTTCTTCGACACCATCACCGTACGCACGCCATCGCGTGCCGCAATCGTCGCCCAAGCGGCGCGAGCACGCCGGATCAATCTTCGGGTCATCGACGCCGACCACATCGCGATAGCGCTCGACGAGACCACCACCCGTGCGACCGTGCGCGCGGTGCTCGCGGCGTTCGATGTGGTCATCGACGACACAGGCATCGACACCATCGATGCCGAGGCCGCTGATGGCATTCCGGCCGCGATGTTGCGCACCGACGACATCCTCACGCATCCCGTGTTTCACCGCTGTCACACCGAGCACGAGATGCTGCGCTACCTGCGACGCCTCGCCGACAAGGACCTTGCACTTGATCGCACGATGATCCCGCTCGGCAGTTGCACGATGAAGCTCAACGCCACGAGCGAGATGATCCCGGTGACGTGGCCCGAGTTCTCCGAGATCCACCCCTTCGCGCCGATCGACCAGGCGGCGGGCTATGTCGAGATGATTCGTGAACTCGAAGCGATGCTCGTCGAGATCACCGGATACGACGCGGTGTCGTTGCAGCCGAACGCCGGGTCGCAGGGCGAGCTCGCGGGTTTGCTCGCCATCCGTGCGTATCACCGAGCGCGTGGCGATCTCAGGCGCGACGTCTGCCTCATTCCATCGTCAGCTCATGGCACCAACGCGGCCAGCGCTTCGATGGCGGGCATGCGTGTCGTCGTGGTCGACTGTGATGCGAGCGGCAACGTGGATCTCGACGATTTGCGAGCCAAAGCCGCTGCGCACGCCATGCAACTCGCCGCGCTCATGGTCACCTACCCCTCCACGCACGGTGTGTTCGAGGAAGGCGTCGTCGAACTGTGCGACATCGTGCACGCGCACGGTGGGCAGGTCTATCTCGACGGCGCGAACCTGAACGCGATGGTCGGCACGGCCAAACCAGGCCAGTTCGGCGCCGACGTGTCGCATCTCAATCTGCACAAGACCTTCTGCATTCCCCATGGCGGCGGTGGGCCTGGCGTCGGGCCAGTTGCGGTCAAGGCACACCTGGCGCCTTACCTACCGAATCATCCAATGGTCGCTGAGGCGGGGCCATCTTCGGGCATCGGCGCGATCAGCGCATCACCGTTCGGCAGCGCGGGCATTCTGCCAATTCCGTGGATGTACATCACCATGATGGGTGCGGACGGACTCGCACAGGCCACACGCGTCGCGATCCTCAACGCGAACTATGTGGCGCGAAGGCTGCGCGATCATTTTCCGATCCTGTTCGTCGGCGCGCGCGGCCTCGTGGCGCACGAGTGCATCGTCGACATCCGGCCGATCAGCGATACCACGGGTGTCAGTATTGACGATGTCGCGAAGCGCCTCATCGACTACGGATTTCACGCGCCCACGATGTCGTTCCCGGTGCCGGGAACGCTGATGATCGAGCCGACCGAATCCGAGTCGCTCGCCGAGCTCGACCGCTTCTGCGATGCCATGATCGCGATTCGTGCGGAGATCGCACAGGTCGCTGATGCGACATGGCCGGTCGACGACAATCCGCTTCGCAACGCGCCGCACACCGCCGAGGATCTGTTGGTCCACGAGTGGAACCATCCGTACACGCGCGAGGTCGCGGCGTATCCGTTGCGCTCGTTGCGTGCTGCGAAGTACTGGTCGCCGGTGAGCCGCATCGACGGCGCATTCGGCGATCGCAACGTGGTGTGCTCCTGCCCCCCGATCGACGCGTATCGGTGACGCACCGCGATGGACGCTACGGGTGCTACACCTCGCCGGTGTAGGTGCCAAACGCCCAGATGTTGCCTTCAGGATCGCGCACCGAGAACACCATGCCGGCCGGGTCATAGTGAGGCGCCGATGGCTCAGCGAGTATCCGCGCACCGTTCGTGACGCATCGCTCATACACCGCCATTGGATCGGCCGTGATCACGTACAGGCTGTCGCTACCGATCGGCCGCGCCGAGTAGAGGTTGCCGGCCCGGTCAGCCGTCGCGGCCTGCACCACACCACCTTCTGGCCATCGCAGCTCACTGTGCACGACCACACCCGGCTCGTCACCCGGCACGACCAGTTGCTCCTCGAACCCGAGCACGTCGACCGCAAATCGTATCCCCGCCATCGCGTCCGCGAAGTTGAGTGCCGCCCAGATGCCCCCGCTCGCGGGTGCCGAGCGGGGCACGCTGACCTCGGCGCCAAGCCCCTCATACCGCTCGCGCAGCTCGGCGTTCGACAAGACTTCCACCGTTTGCGACAGCATCCAACGGTGTCCGAACGGGTCGACCAGCGTGCCGTGGCGCGCGCCGTGCGGCTGATCGGCTGGCTCAGCCACCGCAGTGGCACCGTCGCGCATCGCACGGGCGAATGCAGCATCGACATCGTCAACCTCCAGGTGAAGGCTCATCACGGTGCCCCCGAGCGTGCGAGGTGATAGGACACCGATCTCGGGAAACTCGTCCGCGAGGAAGATCTTCGCGTCGCCGATGTGGAACTCGGCATGGCCGACACGGCCGTCGTCCATGGCGACGCGCATCGTCTCATTGGCACCGAACGCTGATGTGTAGAAGGCGAGCGCGGCTGATGCATCGTGCACCGCAAGGTATGGCGTGAGCACAGTCTGGGTCATGGTCTGTTTCCTTTGCGGGATCACGAGAGGTCCGGTGTGCAACAAAATGTCAAGTTGACGACGCAGGGTCGCGGCGAACTCGGGGTGCGGCGACATCGGTATGTCGCCAACGATGAGGGTCTCGAACGGATCGCTCATTGCTCCCCCATCCGCGATTGATACGCAACGCGAAACGCGCGCTTGGCCCGCACCAGCAGCACCTCGGTTGCACCAGGCGTTCGCTCGAGGTGTCGGGCCACATCGACCACCGGCAACGCATCGAGGTAGCGCAGCGTGAGAGCGCTTCGATGATGCGGACCGAGCGACGCGAGTACGGCGTGCGCGACACCTGCATCGAGCACGGCGTCCCACTCGTCGATTGTCGAGGCAACGTCTCCGTCGAGCGCCGACAACGTTCGCTGCTCACGCTCCATGCGACGCCAGTGATCGACGAGCTTGTTACGGGCGACGCCGATGAGCCATGCCACTCGAAGCGACGGCACCGTGCCTCGACGTATTGCGTCGACTGCCGCGATGAACGTCTCCGACGTCAGATCCTCGGCGAGTTGCACCGATCCGCAGCGTCGCAACAGATAGCCGTACACCTCGGGCAACGCCGTGTCGTACAACGCCAGCAGTTCACCTCGTGCATCAGCGGCGTCGTCGATCAGCGCTCCCATCGCCCTTCTATCGTTGTGGCGTCGACAAGTCCTACACCCTCGCCACCGTTCGCGTCGCGGCTACCCTCCACTCCGAGGCGCCGCGGGGGCGTACGACCGAGGGGATTCCTGCCATGGCTGATGCAATCGTCGAGCGTGACGGCCAGATGATGGTCATCACCATGAACCGACCCAAGCGGTTCAACGCGCTCACCGGGGCGATGCTCGCCCGCATGTACGACGCCATGGTCGAGGCATCGGCCGACCCCGATATCCGCTGCATCATCCTCACCGGTGCGGGCGCCAACTTCTGCGCAGGTGCCGACCTGCGCGCCATGGCCGGTGATGCCGAGGACACGGATCCCGAGATCGATATCGCGGCGCGCATGAAGGCGGATCCTGACCTCGCATGGAAGGGCTTGCTTCGGTCGTACCGGCCGACCAAGCCGCTCATCGCCGCGGTCGAGGGGGTGGCGATCGCCGGCGGCACCGAGATCCTCCAGGCGACCGACATTCGTATCGGTGGGCGCAGCGCTCGCTTTGGCGTGAGCGAGGCACGCTGGTCGCTGTACCCGATGGCCGGTTCAGCCGTACGGCTGCGGCGCCAGATTCCCTACACCCACGCGGCCGAGATCCTGCTGACCGGCAAGCACATCCTCGCCGAGGAGGCGTGGCGTATCGGCCTCATCGGCCATGTGGTCGACGATGGTGGCGCGATGGCGAAGGCCAAGGAGATCGGCCGAACGATCTGTGACAACGGACCCCTCGCGGTGGAAGCCATCTTGCGAACGCTGCAAGAGACCGAAGGCATGACCGAAGCAGAAGCGCTCGCGCACGAGTTCGAATACGGCCAGGCCATCTTTCGCACGAATGATTCCAAAGAGGGTCCGCGGGCATTCGCGGAGAAGCGCAAGGCGAACTTCACCCGCAGCTGACCGCGGTGGTGGTGCACCAGCGCGCGGTGATCACCGAATGGCATCAGCCGCCGGGCGCGGTGATCACCGAATGGCATAGATGTCGTAGGCAACGCCTTCTGCGCCCGCGGTGCCGATGCCGATGCCCTGCACGGTGTTGAGCCACGCATAGCGCTCGTCGCCCGTTTCGAACAATGGGGCGGCGAGCGCTCGCATGCCGGTTTCGCCGCGCACAAGCAGACCGCGATACGTGCAGTAAATCGCGGCACCATCGTCGGTGATCAGACACATCCGCACATCGAGCGTCATCTGCCCGGAAGCGCTCACGGTGACCCAGTCGCCCGCAGGACCGACGACGGTTCCCTTCATCCGCGGCCCCTCGAAGGCGCCACCGGTAACCGGAGCGATGATACGCGTGCCCATCGGCCCGTTTTGCACCATCGTCGGCGCACCGGTATCGAGGTGGATCGCGTAGAGGAACTCGACAGGCAATGCGTCGAGCGTCATCACGACGCTCCGGGGATGACACCGCCGGCCGCGATCCAACGTGTGACTGCAGCCTGAGCCTCGATCGGCGAGTACACGTCTTCCTCGAAGCTCCACTTGCCGTTGCCGGCGTAGTGCAGGATCGTGTTCACGTCGAAGCCGTAGTAACCGTCGTCGCCATCAGGTGCGGGCAAGATGTTGGGGATCAGCGCACTCAAGCGGTTGCCGTCGATGAGCGCGAACGACGGCGGAAACTCCATCGTCGGGAACGGCTGCATCACATCGTTGATCCACTTGTTGATCTCGGCTTTCGAACGGAAGTAGCCGTAGTGGTGCTCGCGGTAATGAGCACCGTCGGTGAACTGCGCCGCCCATTGGTCCCAGTCGCCGGTCGCCACGGCAAGCGACGCGCGCTCGCGGTACTTCTGGAACTCGGCCTCGATCTCCTCACGGGGAAACGCGGGGGTCGGCGGTTCGGGGGCCCAGTCATCGATGCCTTTCAACGAATGATCCTTGGGCGTCGAGCGACGGCCGCCTGCGTCGAGCCACGAGCGGAAAACGGTCTCGGCGTCGTGGGGGTTGTAGTAGTCGGCCTCCCAGCGGAACTTGCCGTTGCCCGCGTACTCGAGGAACGTGGTGTTCGGGAATCCGAAACGCTTCCCGGTGCCCGTCGGGTCGGGCAAGTTGTTCCAGATGTAAAAGCCAATGCGGTTGCCGTCGATGATGGACCAGTCGATCCACACGGTCATCGCTGCGTAGTCGGCCATGACCGCCACGATCCAGTCCTTGATCTGCGCGCGTCCGTTGAACACGCCGAGGTTGTGCTCCTCGTACAGCGCGTCCTCGGTGAACAGATCGGCCCATGCCGCCCAGTTCTCCTCCTGTGCACCAAGTCTTTGGAACTCGCGCCACGCGGCCTCAACCTCTTCGCGTGGGTACACCGTTTCGTTCGCCATGTCGGCCCCTCCTCCGTCGGACGACGCGGAGCGTAACCGAGTCACGGGAGTAGGTTCACGGCCATGACCGACAAGCCGCTTCAGGGTGTCAGGGTGATCGAGAGCTCGTTGCTCGAACCGGCGTCGCTCGCCGCGCTGCTGGCCGATCTCGGCGCTGACGTGATCAAGGTGGAACCACCCGGTGAGGGCGACTACGTGCGACGCATGGCGTGGCCGATCATCGACGGCGTGTCGATCCTGCACTGGCACTGCAACCGCGGCAAGCGCAGCGTCGGGCTCGACCTGCGCCACGACGAAGCAGTCGAGATCTATCTCGACCTCGTGCGCGGTGCGGATGTCGTCATCGAGGGCATGCGGCCGGGCGCGTTGGCGCGCCGCGGTCTCACCTACGAGCGCATGCGCGAGGAGAACCCGGCGATCGTGTTCTGCACGATTTCCGGCTATGGCCTTACGGGGCCGTATCAAGACCTACCGGCCCACGGCGTGGCGTTCGACACCTGGGGCGCCGTCGCGCCGATCGCGCATGACGACGAGGGTTTCACGTACCTCGCCGATCACGTATCCGTCGGCACAAAGACCGCGCCGGTCTGGGGCGCGCTCGGTGTCGTCAGTGCGTTGCTGCGCGCCAAACTGACCGGCGTCGGCGCACGCATCGACATTGCGCAAACCGACGCTGCGGCGGCAGCGAACTGGTTGAAGATCGAGGGGTATCGCGCGTACGAGCGACCAGCCGACGAGGTCACCGGTAACCCGTCCGACAACTTCGTCCGCCGCGAGCCAGGTGTCGGCGGGCTGCGCGAAGGCGTGCGCTACCAGGTCTATGAGACCACCGACGGCCACATCTTGTTCATGGCCAGCGAGCGGGAGTTTTGGGAAAACTTCTGCCGGGGCATCGATCGTCTCGACCTCTTCGAAGCGCATCCTGGTGAGAAATATGCCGATCATGCCGTCGGCAATCGCACGCTACGCGCCGAGCTGCGAGACATCTTCCGCACCCGCAGCACGCGGGACTGGATCACATTCGGCGTCGAGGCCAACACCGCGATCGCGCCTGTGCACGATGCCCGCACGATCACCACCGACCCGCAGTTCGCCGATCGTTTCCCTTGGCTGCCGGCCGACGAGCACGGAACCGATCTCCTGCCGACGCCGATCAAGTTCGTCGGCGAAGAGGCTGCGCATCCACGCAAGGCGCCCACGCCGGGCCAGCACACCGACGACGTGCTCCGCGAGCTTGGCCTCGACCAGTCGCGCATCGCCGCGCTCCGCGCCAGCGGCGCTGCCGGCTGACCCACCGATCGCTCTGAGCTCCTGTGGCATGCTCCTGACGGACAAGGGGAACCATGAACAACACCGCGCACGGATTCGACATCTTTGATTGCCATCATCACGTCGGTGACGTCAAGGCGTTTCTCGGTGACACGATGGGGTCGTACAAGGACAGCGACGACGGCCCGCTCGGGGTCGAGATGGCTCGCCGACTCGAGATCATGGACGAGGGCGGCGTGCGACAGTGCTGCGTCATCCCCGGCCATGGCTACGAGCGGCCCAACGGCATCGCCGACACGCTGCGCGTCAACGACGACATCGCCGCGTACCGTGACGCGCACCTCGATCGATTCCCTGTCGCGGCCGGCGTTTGCGAACCGCTGTATGGCGCGTTGTCGCTGGCCGAACTCGATCGATGCAAGAACGAACTCGGCCTCGCGGCGATCAGCTTCCATACGCGCTTTCAGGGCGCGTCTATGGACAACCCGTGGATCATGAAGTACGTCGAGCGCATGATCGAGCTCGGCCTACGCCCGATCCTGCATGCGATGACCGAATCGTCCGACGAGGCGATCTGGAAGACGGCTGCCATCGCACGCGCGTTCCCCGACACGCCAATGCTCGTGCTCGATTCGTTCAGCACGTTCGAGGGCACCAAGGAGGTCGGCGACATCGCGGAGACGCACCCCAATCTGCTATTCGACACAAGCCTCTCGTACAACTTCGACTTCATCGAGATCTTTGCCAACCGCTTCGGCGCCCACCGCGTCGTGTTCGGCACTGATTTGTATTCGCCACCGCTCGGGCGCCGCATCAGCCACCTCGTGCCGCAGATCATCGACTCGGCGTTGTCGCATGACGACAAGGCCGCGATCTTCGGCGGGAACGCTCGCGCCTTTTTCGGCGTCACGAGCTGACGGCGGCGGCGTGCCCGGTACCGATCTGATATTGCCGCGAGGCGGACAGGTGCGCGCCTCCGCGTCGTATCACCGCAGCGATGACGTGCCCGAACGAGCGTGGGGTCTCTACATGGATCCCCATTGGGCGCCGACCTGGCCCGCGCGCATGCTGCGTTGGGAGAACATGGCGCTGCCGGTCGACTTCGACGAAGCAGTCGACGCTATTCAGGAGGCGTACGCGATCATCGGCGACGGAGGCATGGTCGAGGTCGGCTGTCAGGGGGGCATCGGCCGCACCGGAGTCGTCCTCGCGTGCTGGGCCATTCTCGACGGCATCGCGCCAACCGCCGCTGTGCAGTGGGTTCGTGATACGTACATCGTCCGCGCCGTGGAGACGCCGATACAAGAATGGTGGGTCGAATGGTTCGGCGCACAATGCGCTGGCGCTCCGCCACCACCACGACCAACGAGGTGACCCCGTTGACCGACGTACCCACGCCGTCGACACCTGCTCCGACCGACCTTGACGCATTCCGCGCGTATGTGCGCACGTTCCTACTCGCGAACGCCACGCGACGTGTCGACCTCGGCGAGACGCCATCGTTCATCCCACGCGACGTCGGCGTCGAGTTTCAGTCGCGCTTGTTCGACGCGGGTCTTGCGGGGCTCACGGTGCCGGCGAGATACGGCGGAGCTGGTCTCGACAAGGGCCATCTGGAGGTCTTCAACGAGGAAGCGGCCGGGTACTGGCTGCCCGTCGGGCTCTACACGATCACCATCGGCATGTGCGTGCCGGTGTTGCTCGAACATGGCAGCGAAGCGCAGCGCGTGCGGCACATTCCGCGCATGCTCCAGGGTGAGGAGATCTGGTGTCAGATGTTCAGCGAGCCCGGCGCCGGTAGCGACGTTGCAGGCTTGACCACCCGAGCCACGCGCGACGGTGATGAATGGACACTCAACGGCCAGAAGGTATGGACGTCCTCGGCTCACTACGCGTCGTTCGGCATGTGCATCGCACGGACCGACCCCGCGCTCCCCAAACACCAGGGCCTGTCGATGTTCATCGTTCCGCTCGACACCGCCGGCGTCGAGGTGCGGCCGCTCGTACTCATCACGGGCGAGCACGGTTTCAACGAGGTTTTTTTCACCGACGCCCGTATCCCGATCGCCAACCTGGTGGGCGCGGTGAATGGCGGTTGGCGGTGCGCGATGTCGATGCTGATGAACGAGCGCGTCGCGCTCGGCGCGAGCGGCAACTCGTTGGTATCTGGCCGCGCCGAGGTGTTGATCGCCAGCGCGCAAAGCGCGGGAGTCAACCGCGATCTGGTGATGCGCCAAGGACTCGCAGACATATTCATCCGTGAAGCGGTCCTGGGCTACGTCGGCCTGAGGGTGCGCGCGTCGGTTGAATCGGGGCGCGCGCCCGGACCCGAAGGCTCGATCGCCAAGTTGATGGGCAGCCAACTCGTGTCGCGCGCGGCATCGGTCTCGATGGCGATTGCCGGCGCTCGGGGCACTGCGTGGCGACGCGATGACATCGAGACCGCGAATGTCGTAAGGGCCTTCGTCGGCGCACCATCGATGTCGATTGCCGGCGGCACGAGTGAGGTCCAACGCAACATCATCGGCGAGCGCGTTCTCGGCCTCCCCAAAGAGCCCGACCCCTACCGCAACGCCCCGTTCGCCGACATCCCCAAGAACGCGCGCCGATAGGTACCAGTTCGGTGGGCGAGAACTTCTGTTTGGGCCGCTCCGCGGTCCAAACACTCGCTGTGCTGCTGGGTCGGCATGCGCCTATCGGCGCATCCTCTCAACGACGTTGTGTGGTGCGTTCGGTATCGGGCCAGCCGGGGACAAGGTTGTACTTGCGACAGATGCCCTGGGCGTGGACCATCTTGCCGAGGAACTTGTCGGCGGCCGGATCGTCGACCATCCAACCGATGACCTCGCCTGCCACCCCGGGTGGATCGCCGGGGAAGTGCTTCGTGTACTCCTCGTCTCGGGCGAGGGCGATGGCACGTTCGGTCACGGTGTAGCCCGGCTCCATGGTGAACGCGCGTAGGCCGCGACCGCGGAACTCGACGTCCATCACCACAGCAAGCTGATGAAACGCCGCCTTCGACGCGCAGTACGCGACGCTCCATCCACCTTCGCCAGCGGGCGCTGGCGGTGCCACGAGCGCCGAGCCCGAGCCGAGGTTGATGATCGTGCCGGACCCGCGCTCAAGCATCTGGGGGAGCGCGAGCTGCGATAGGTACAGCTGGTTGATGTAGTTGCCTTCGAGCTGAAGCGCAGCCATGTCGAGATCGATGTCGAGGATCTTCGCATCGTGACCCGGCCCGGAATACGGAGCGTTGTTGATCAGTGCATCGACGCGACCCCACTTGGCGATGACGGTGTCGTAAGCGGCTTTGATCGATGCGCGATCCATGACGTCCATTGCGACAGCGAGCACCTCACCACCGATCTCGCGTATTTCGGCCGCGGTCTTATCGAGGCTTCCCGGGATCACTGTGGCGCCGACGCGACCGTCGCCCTCGTGCACGGTGCGCCCGGTGATCGCCACGTCGTAGCCACGCTTGGCGAGCGAGAGCGCGCCGCACCGACCTATCCCTCTGCTCGCGCCGGTCACCAGCGCGACCCGTTGCGCCGCATCTGTCTGTGTCATCCGCATCTCCCCAGCTCTGACTTTGTGCTTGCATACTTCCATGTCGAGCCAGCCGCACCCCGAAGTCAGCACCACGAGCGGCCGCATCCGCGGCGAACACGTCGATACCTATGACGTCTTTCGCGGCGTGCCCTATGCCGCCGCGCCCACGGGAGCGCGTCGATGGCAGGCGCCGGTGCCACACGAGACGTGGGTTGGCGTACGAGACGCCACCATCTTCGGCCCGGCCGCGCCCCAGGTAGCGGGTGGGCCGCTCGGCGGGCTCGTGCCCGACATGGAGCCAGCACATACCGACGAAGACTGCCTCACGCTCAATGTGTGGACACCCGCGTGCGACACCGCCAAGCGCGCGGTGCTCGTCTGGATTCATGGCGGCGCATTCAGCATCGGGTCGTCGTCGCTGGCCACCTACAGCGGCCACGCGTTGGCCACCAATCAAGATGTTGTCGTCGTCACGATCAACTATCGCCTCGGCGCGCTTGGCTTCTTGGTGCTCGACCTGCCCGGCACATCGGCGAACGTCGGCTTGCTGGATCAGACCGCGGCGCTGCGTTGGGTGCAGGACAACATCGAGAATTTCGGTGGTGATCCCCAGCGAGTCACGATCTTCGGGGAATCAGCCGGGGGTGGCAGCGTGCTGTCGCTACTGAGCACGCCGGCGTCGTATGACCTGTATCAACGCGCCATCGTGCAAAGCGGCGCTACCGATCTGGTGTTGTCGCGCGACAAGGCGCTCGCGGTCACTGCCGCTCTGACCGAGGAACTGGGCATCGACCGCAGCGACCTCGCTGCCTGGCAGACAGTTCCTGTCGACACGATCCTTGCCGCGCAGTCGAGCGTTGCCGAGAAACTACTGGCAACGGTCGGCATGATGACCCTGCATCCGGTCGCCGACGGCGACGTCATGCCCGATACGTGGCAGGCGATGACCGCTTCGGGACGCGCGGCGACTGTGCCTCTCATCATCGGCACCACGCACGACGAGATGGCCTTGTTTGATTCGTTCGACCCGACGATGTCTTCGCTCGATGAGGACGGAGTTGCCAAGCGCCTCGGAGCACAAGGTCACTCCGCGCCGGCGCTCGTGATCGACGCATACCGCAGTGTCGACGGGGCCGTCTCCGCACCGGTGATCTGGTCGACGATCCTCACCGACAACGCGATGTGGCTTCCCGCACTGCGGTATGCGGAAAGCTACGCCGAGCATCAGCGCGACACCTGGATGTATCGCTTCGACTGGCAGTCCGCGGTGCCGGGTCTGCGCGCCTGCCACGCAATCGATATTCCGTTCCCGTTCGACGCGGTCGAGCGCGAAGGGTGGGAGGATTTCGTGGCCGATGCTCCCGCGGCGAGCGTGCTCGCGCGGACGATGCAAACCCTGTGGGCGAATTTCGCCCGCGGCGAAGATCCGCACGCCCCGGCGGCGCCTTCATGGCCGCGCTTCACCACTGAAGCAACGGCCACCGGTCGAGCCACACTCGTGCTCGATCGGGTCTGCACACTCGCGCACGATCCGCGCGCTGCGATACGCACGGTTCTCGCTGGCTGAGGCCGGCAGCGGCTTCTCGCCGCGTGACCAACTATGGTCGGGGCGAGAACGTGTTCTCGTTCGCCCTGTCCGTCGACCCCATGGAGGGCCGTATGCACGTCGACCTGTCTCCGTCGCAGCGCGAGCTCCAGCTCGAATTGCGCACCTACTTCAGCAACCTCATGACCCCCGAGGTCAAGGCCACCATTCGTGGCGCCGAAGAAGGCGAGAACAAGCCGTACAAGGAGCTCATCAAGAAGATCGGACGCGACGGTTGGCTCGGCGTCGGCTGGCCGAAGGAGTACGGCGGCAAGGACTTCTCCGCCATCGAGAACTACATCTTCTTCAACGAGTCACAAGCAGCGGGCTGTCCGATCCCGTTCCTCACCACCAATACCGTCGGTCCGACCATTCGCAACTTCGGTTCAACCGAGCAGAAAGACTTCTTCCTCAAGAAGATCCTGCTCGGTGAGATGCATTTCTCGATCGGCTACAGCGAGCCCGAGGCCGGCACCGACCTCGCGGCGCTCAAGACCAAAGCCGAACTCGATGGCGATGAGTGGGTCATCAATGGCCAAAAGCTCTACACGAGCCTCGCCTACAACGCCGACTACATCTGGCTCGCGGCGCGTACCGATCCCGACGCGCCCGCACACAAGGGCATCACGATGTTCCTCGTACCCACGTCGGCGCCCGGCTTCAAGATCGTGCCCTACATCACGATGGGTGCGGCCAACACCACTGCGACGTTCTATGATAACGTGCGAGTGCCGAAGAGCGCCGTCATCGGCGAGGTCAACAGCGGTTGGAATCTCATCACGAGCCAGCTCAATCATGAGCGCGTCTCGTTGTGTTCCGCGGGTGGCATCACCAACCTCGTTAACCAGGCCATCGAGTGGGCCAAGAACGAGAAGCTGGCCGACGGCCGACGTGTCATCGATCAGGAATGGGTGCAGGTCAAGCTGGCTGAGTCACGGGCGCGCTGTCGCGTGCTCGATCTCATGAATTGGCGTGTCGCGTTCAACCAGAGCACAGGCCGCGCCGTGAATCCCGCCGAGTCATCCTCGATCAAAGTGTTCGGCTCCGAGTCGATGCACACGATCTACAAGTTGCTCACCGAGGTATTCGGTTCGACCGGCCATCTTCGCCCGGGTTCACCGGGCGCGATCCTCGCCGGGCGCGTCGAGGAAAATTACCGCGGCTGTTGGGTACTCACGTTCGGCGGCGGCACGAACGAGATCCAACGCGACATCATCGGCATGGCTGGCCTCGCGCTTCCCCGCGAAAAGCGCCGTAAGTAGTTCGCCCCCTGTTCGCCCGGCGAACGAACATCTTCTGCCAACACCACCACGGAGTAGGTCATGGATTTCAATCTCGATGAGACACAGCAAGAGATCGCCGATCTCGCGCGTCGCATCCTTGAGGACCGCGTCAACCACCTCAGCCTGAAGACCGTCGAGGCCGGTCTTGACTGGTTCGACCGCGACACCTGGCAACAACTCTGCGCCGCGGGTCTCGTTTCAATCGCGCTCCGCGAGGACGTCGGTGGCGGCGGTATGGGGCTCGTTGAGCTCGGTCAGGTGCTCGAGGCGCAAGGTCGCAGCGTCGCACCGTTACCGCTCGTGCCCACTGCGGCAGCAGCGCTGGCCATCGACCAGTTCGGCACGCTTGCCCAACGGCAGGCGTGGCTGCCCGGTGTTGGCGAAGGCACTGTCGTGCTCTCGGTCGCGCTCCAGGAGTACCAAAACGACGACGTCGAGAACCCATATGTGGCAGCCACCGACAACGGTGGCCAGTGGACGGTGACCGGCACGAAGGTCATGGTCGAGTTCGCCGATCACGCGGCACGCATCGTGGTGCCGGCACGTACGCCGCAAGGCCCGGCACTTTTCCTCGTCGACCCCAACGTCGCCGGCGTCTCAAAGGTGCGAGGCATCACGTCGCGACGCGAACCCGTGCACGAACTGCACCTCGAAGGCGTCGCAGCTGAGCTGCTCGGCTCGGTAGACCAAGGCGCGACGATGCTGCGTTGGTTGCACGAACGGCTCATCGGCATGATCTGCTCCGTGCAGGTCGGCGTCACCGAAAAGCAGCTCCGCATGACGGCCGACTACGCCACTACACGCGAACAGTTCGGTCGCCCGATCGCCACGTTCCAAGCGGTCACGCAGCGTTTGGCGAACGCCTTCATCGACGTCCAGGCGATCCGCTTGGCGACCTACTCGGCCATGTGGCGCCTGTCGAACGGGCTCGACGCCGCGGAGGACCTACGCGTCGCGAAATGGTTCGCGTCCGACGGCGCACATCACATCGCGCACGGTGCTCAGCACATGCACGGCGGGGCCGGGGTCGATGTCGAGAACCCGCTGCATCGCTACACGCTGTGGAGCAAGCACATCGAGTGCTCGCTCGGCGCGGGCACCGCTTCGTTGCGCGCGCTCGGCGCGCAGCTTGCCGCGAGCTGACCCCACCCGTGGCGCGCGTTGCATTCATCGGGCTCGGCACCATGGGCTATCGCATGGCGGGGCACCTCGCGCATGCCGGCCACGACGTTCGGGTCTTCAACCGAACGACTGCCATGGCGACGCGTTGGGCAACCGAACACCGCGGCGAGGTTGCCGAAACACCTGCTGCCGCAGCCGCTGGCGCCCGATTCGTGTTCACGTGTGTGGGAGCAGACGACGACGTGCGCAGCGTCACCACCGCGCACGACGGAGCGCTCGCCACGATGGAGCGCGGAAGCGTGCTCATCGATCACACCACGACATCGGCCGAACTCGCTCGCGAGGTTGCATCGGCCGCCGCGGGCCGAGGCGTCAAGTTTCTCGATGCACCTGTGTCGGGCGGCCAAGCCGGAGCCCAGAACGGCACGCTGTCAGTGATGTGTGGCGGTAGTGCCGAAACCGTCGCGCTGGCCGAGCCGGTGATGCAGGCCTACGCGCGCGTGATCACCCATCAGGGTCCGACCGGCAACGGCCAACTCACCAAGATGGTCAATCAGATTCTTTGCGCGGCTGCCATACAAGGCGCCGCCGAGGCAATCGCCTTTGCCGAACGAGCCGGCCTCGATCTCAACATGGTCTTTGCCGCGGTCACCAAAGGGGCGGCCAACTCGTGGTACCTCGAAAATCGCGGCGCCACCATGATCCGCGACGAGTTCGAGTTTGGCTTTGCGGTCGACTGGATGCGCAAGGACCTGCGTCTGTGCCTTGCCGAGGCCGCTTCGATCGGTGCGACGCTCCCGAACGCCACGATCGTCGAGGACGAGCTGCGCCGCATGCAGGAACGCGGCGGGAACCGACTCGATGCGACGAGCATCATCCGGCTGTTTCGGGGCGAGACTGCCTGAATGGCTCATCACGACCTGCTCATCATCGGCACCGGTTCGGGTAACTCGATCCTCACCCCCGATTTCGACAACCGTGACGTAGCCATCGTCGAACGCGGCACGTTCGGCGGGACCTGCCTGAATCGTGGTTGCATCCCGTCGAAGATGTTCATCTACGCCGCGGACGTGGCATACGAGGCCGGCCATAGCGCCCACCTCGGCATCGACACCCAATACAACGGCGTCGACTGGATCGCGGTTCGCAACCGTGTCTTCGGGCGTATCGACCCCATCGCCGAGGGCGGGCGCGCGTACCGCAAGAGCCTCGACAACATCACCGTCTACGAAGGTGACGGGCGTTTCACCGGTCCAAAGCAGCTCGCCGTTGGCGACGAACACATCACCGCGAACACCATCGTCCTTGCCGCCGGCGCGAGGCCGATGATTCCCGAGATCCCCGGGCTCGCGGATGTCGAGTTTCACACGTCCGACACCATCATGCGCGTCGATGCCGTACCAGAACACCTGCTCGTCATCGGCGGCGGATTCATCGCGTGTGAACTCAGCCACGTGTTCGGCTCGTTCGGGGCGCACGTCACGATGATCGCGCGTGGCAGTGGGTTGCTACGCGCCCAGGACGACGACATATCGATGCGCTACACCCAGATCGCGGCGCAGCGTTTCGCCGTGCATACCGAGACTCAGGTCGTGGCTGCACGAAGGGTTGGCAACGAGATCGAGCTCGATCTTCTTACCGATGGCATGCGCCACAGTGTGCGAGGCGACATGCTCCTCGTCGCAACGGGCCGCATCCCCAACGGCCGCCAACTCGGCGTTGACGCCACGGGCGTCGCGCTCGACGCGAACGGCTACGTCACCACTGATCCGTTTCTCCGAACCAACGTCGACGGTATCTGGGCGCTGGGCGACGTATGCCACGCCAACCAGCTCAAGCACGCGGCGAACGCCGACGCGCGCATCGTGGCGCACAACCTCGCGCACGCCGACGATCTGCGTGCCGTCGATCGACGGTTCCTCCCTCATGGCGTGTTCGGCCACCCGCAGGTCGCATCAGTGGGCCCCACCGAGCGCGCACTCGAACGCGACGCCGTGCCGTACGTCAAGAGCCGCAGTGACTACGCGTCGGCCGCGTACGGCTGGGCGATGGAGGACACCACGAGCTTCGTCAAGCTCCTCGCCCATCGCGAAACGCGCCAACTCCTCGGCGCGCACATCATTGGCCCGCAAGCCTCGACGTTGCTCCAACAGCTCATTCAGGGCATGCGCTTCGGGCAAACGGTCGACGAGATGGCGCGCGACCAGTACTACATCCATCCGGCGCTGACCGAGGTAGTAGAACAAGCGCTGCTCGACCTGTAGCCGTCGAGCGCACGACGAAGGGACGCAAGCGTGGAATCGTTGGCAGGCAAGACCGCAGTGGTCACCGGCGGGGCGAGCGGCATGGGCCGTGCCTTTGCAGAACGCCTCGCGCGGGCGGGCATGAACATCGTCATCGGCGACGTCGAGACTCCACCGCTCGAGAGGGCCGTCGAGGAACTACGCGTGCACGGCACCAACGTGATCGGCGAGCGTTGCGACGTTTCGGATCCTGCCTCGATACGGGCGCTCGCCACCAAGGCTTTCGACGCCTTCGGCACGGTGAACGTAGTTTGCCTCAACGCCGGCGTCGCCGGTGGTGGCGGCCCAATCGAGACGCTTACCGAAGCCGATTGGGCGTGGACGCTCGGGGTCAACGTCTTCGGCATCGCGCACGGCGTCTCCGCATTCCTGCCGCACATCAAGGCCCACGGCGACGGCCACATCGTGATCACCGCATCGATTGCCGGCCTCACCTCGTTCCCCGGCGCGGCGCCGTACAACACCAGCAAGCACGCGGCCATTGCCATTGCCGAGACGATGTTCAGCGAGTTGCGCGACGCCGGCTCGACTGTCGGTGTCAGCTGCCTGTGCCCAGGAATTGTGCGCACGCGCATCATGGAGTCGGAACGCAATCGTCCCGAGGCCTTTCAGCGCGCCGGTATCCCCGATGCGCCGAGCAACGACCAGCTGCAGATGCATCAGGCGGTGGTCGACATCTTCAGTCAGGCGAAGCCACCAGCCGAAGTGGCAGACCTCGTGCACGACGCGATCCTCGCAAAGCAGTTCTGGATCTTCACCGACGAGGTGTACACCGCGGCCATTCTCGATCGGCTGGACTCGATCCGCGCACGTACCGATCCCCCCGCGCGCGGTTCGTTGCTTGAGCCCTACCTACGTTGACGCGGTCGCAACGTCTTTCGCCCACGCGTAGTCAGGCTTGCCGTTGACCATGCGCACGACCTCGTCGACGAAGACAACGCGTTTCGGGGCCTTGTAGGGCGCCAGGCGTTCGCGCACCATGAGCGCGAGCGCATCGGACGAAACAGTGGCGCCGGGTATACGCGCGACGATCGCGGTCACCGCACTCCCCCACCGTTCGTCGGGCATACCGATGACGATCGCGTCGATCACCTCGGCATGGGTCTTCAACGCTTCTTCGACCTCCTCGGGGAACACCTTCTCACCGCCGGTGTTGATGCACTGCGAGCCCCGACCGAGCAGCACAACGCTGCCGTCGGCCTCGACGCGCGCGTAGTCACCAGGCATCGACCATCGACGTCCGTTGATGATCGGAAATGTCGCGTCGGTCTTCGCGTCATCCTTGTAGTACCCGAGCGGCATCGGGAACGAGATAGCGATGAGAC
>JAYUFA010000031.1:0-7580 GCA_043738925.1 Actinomycetota bacterium | reverse complement strand
TCGCCGACGCGCGATTGCGTGCCCGTCAGCAGACGGATCGTGGCGTCGTCGAGTCCGATGGTTCGAGACGAGCGCATCTTGGTCCCTTGGTCGACGCGTATCCCGGGAAGCGCGACGTGGCTTCGTTCCACCGTGAGCGTTTTCGTTACGAGGTCGAGGTCGGTCCAGCGGATGGCGCACGCCTCGCCGCGTCGCATGCCGGTGGCGGCGACCAGCCTGACGTAGGCGCCGAGGAGCGGGTCGATGTCTGACGCCGCGGCCATGAGCGCGCGAACCTCCTCAACGGTCGGCGGGGTTTGCTCGCGCTGGGGCATAGACGGCGGCGAGGCGAGTTTCGCGACGTTGCGGCCCACCAGCCCCCATCGCTCGGCCTGGTTCAGCGCCGCGCGGATCAGCGCGTGAGCTTGGCGGACGGTGGCCGGCGCAAGTCCCCGTTTCGTGAGCGAGTCGTAAAAGCGATCGAGGTGTAGCACAGTGAGCTTCGAGAGACGGATCGACCCAAGTGCAGGCACGAGATCGCGGCGGATGTACCGCCGATAGCCGTACAGCGTGTGCTCCGAGCGTCCTTTGGCTTCGAGGTGCTCGAGCCAGAGGTCGAACAGCTCCGCCATCGTGATGTCCGACGGTCCGACCTGCCCGGCGCGGACCTGGACCTCCAACTGCGCGAGCGCGGCCTTGGCCTCGCGCTTGCTCGTGGTACGCACGGTGCGGATCACGCGGCGGTAGCGGCCCGTGGACGCGTCTCGCCCGGCGGCCACGACAAGCTCCCATGTACCAGGACTTCGTTCTCGCACGGTGCCCATTGCCCGGACCTCACCTTCGCGGCAGATTCGCGGCAGAGGGTATCGGGCGCTTCGGGCGAACGGGCGGAAAGGGCATCTGATCAGGCCGTATTCAGTGGGCCGCCCGGGACTCGAACCCGGCACCTTGGGATTAAAAGTCCCCTGCTCTAACCCGATGAGCTAGCGGCCCGAGATCACGCTACCGGCGTTGTCCCGCCGAGCGCGGCACGGAGGCCTCCCCGTAGGATGTCGCGGTGGAAACCCCCCTCGACCCCGACCGTCACGACGACAGTGTTCGATCGGCCGATGGCTGGGCACTCGAAGTCGACCGCGACCGCCTGGTGGCTCTTGTCGACGGGCTCGAGCGTGACGTTGCGCTGATCGACAGCGCGATGACCCATGTCGAGATGCGCGAGTTCACGTCGGCGAACGCCGCGCTCGACGTGCTCGATGGCGTTTCCTCCGCCTGAGCCTTCTGAGTATCGATGCTGAACCGTCGCCGCTTGCTGGGCGCTGCGAGTGCGGCGATCGGCGCATCGGCGATGGCAACTGGCGTGGCCTTGCGCGACCCGGCGCGCCGCAATCGACTGAGTCGGTCGGTGCGCATCTGGCGCCTCACGGCGCGTCGTACGACCCACTACGCGTTCACGAAAGTGCGTGGCGTCGCCGCGGATGAGGATCGTCGGCGTCAGCTCGACGAGCAGTTCAAGATTCGCACCGCCGAAGACGTCGCCCGCGAGCTGGGCAACATGAAGGGCGTCATCATGAAGGCCGGGCAAATGCTGTCGTTCATTCTCGACGGCTTGCCCGAAGCTGCGCGCGAGTCGCTCGCGAGCTTGCAGGGCGACGTGCCGCCGATGTCGCCATCGGCCGCAGCTGGTGTGGTGTTCGACGAACTCGGCGCGCCGCCCGATCGCATCTTTCTTGACTGGAGCGAACTGCCGATGGCGGCCGCGTCGATCGGTCAGGTGCACAAGGCGGTGCTGCGTGACGGGCGGGTGGTGGCGGTGAAAGTGCAGTATCCGGGCATCGATCGCGCGATCACGAGCGACCTCGCGAACGCGGAGCTGCTCTATGCGATGTTCTCCGCGGTGGCGTTGAAGAGCCTCGATGTGAAGGGCTTGGTCGAGGAGCTACGCGCCCGCATGATCGACGAACTCGACTACACGTTGGAGGCGCGCTGCCAGGCTGATTTCGCAGCGCGCTATCGCGGCCACCCGTTCGCGCACATTCCCGATGTGATCGCGGAGTATTCGACACGCCGTGTGCTGGTCACCGAATGGGTCGACGGTCTGCGGTGGGACGAGTTTGTAGCGATCGCCGATGACGCAACCAAGCAACTCGCAGCCGAAGCGATGTTCCGGTTCATCCAAGGGGCGATCTACCGCGCACGCGTGTTCAACGGCGATCCGCATCCGGGGAACTATCGCTTCCATCTCGACGGCACGGTGTCGTTCCTCGACTTCGGGCTCGTGAAACGTTGGGCGCCGGGCGAGCTGGAGACCCTGACACCGCTGATCGATCCGTTGCTCGAGCGTCAACCCGACGTGATCGTTACGCGCATGGTCGAAGCTGGGTTCCTGTTCGCAGATCATGGTCTCGACGCCCAGCGCGTGTGGGAGTACGTGAGTGCGCCGTACACGCCCTATCTGGAGCCCGAATTCACCTTCAGCGCCGACTTCGCGAGCAAAACGCTCGGCAAGCTGCTCGACTTGAACGGTCCCTACGCCGACGTGATGCAGAAGTTGAACCTGCCTTCGTCGTTCGTGATTCTCGACCGCGTGGTGTGGGGCATGACCGCGCTGCTCGGTCGTCTTGGCGCACGCAATCGTTGGCGCTCGATTCTCGATGAGTATCGCTTCGACACTCCACCGGTGACTCCGCTCGGTGTGGCCGAGGCCGCGTGGCGCGCGTCCACGCAGTAACCGAGGTCGCTGAGGTGACCGATCAGAGACCGTCGGCCTTTGCGTGGAGGTAACCGCGGGCTCGTTCGGCACGTGCATAGGGCGCGACGAGTGCGTGAAACGCAGGGGAGTGATCGGCCACAACCAGGTGCGCGATCTCATGCACGATCACATAATCGAGCACCCATCCGGGGTAGTTCGCGAGCCGCGAGGACAAGCGGATTTCGCGCGTGTCGATGGAACAACTTCCCCAGCGACTCAGCTGATTGTCGACGAAGCGGATCGACGTCGGAGTCGGTAGGTCGTACCGAGCGGCGAGCTGCTGGGCGCGTTGCCTGACATCGACCATTTTCTCGAACTCGCGACGTTCGATGCGTTCGACCAACTCGGCGACGTAGCGGGTCTCGTCGGCCTTCGACATGCGTGCCGGCATTCGTACTTCGACAACACCGTCGACGAGTCGCGCGTGAACGGTCTTGCGTCGCTTCGGGCTACGCACGACGCGCACTGGCAACTTGGGCCGCTCGATTGGAGCAGGGTCGCGCAGGTCGATGACCTCGTCGACGGAGTTGACATCGCTGTCGGTGGACGCGGCTGTACTGACCTCACAGACGTCGTCGACGACCGCCGGGTCGAACAACGACGGCTGGCTCACAACTGCCCTTGCGGTTGCGCGGTGCTGTGCGCATCGTCGATCAGAAGGAGACGCTCGCCCAAGTGGAACTGGCGCCCATCCCAGTCGAACCAGCGCGCGCCGAGATTCGGTACCCGTTGCCATTCGAGCCCGAAACTTGCTTCGAGCGCGTTGATCACGCCGCCGTGGGTGATCACCACGATGTGATCACCAGGTACCTCGTCGCGGATACGAGCGAGCCCGACATGCACGCGTTCAAGAAGCGGCTCATCGAGCTCATAGCTCGGTGGGCGCCGCCGCTCGTCAAGGTAGCCGGGCCACTCGCGCTCGATCTCTCTGCGGGTGAGGCCCTCCCATTCGCCCGCATGGCGCTCCATGAGGTCGGGCTCGACGATGATCGGCCCGACGCCGATGTTCTCGCTGATGATGCGCGCTGTGTCGTACGCGCGCTCGAGGCTCGACGCGACGATTGCGTCGACCATGCCGATGCTTTGCGCCGCGAGGTAGGCCTGCTCGCGGCCTGTTGCCGATAGCGGCGGATCGGCCTGACCCTGCCACCGGCCCACCGCGTTCCACTCGGATTCGCCATGACGGACGAGAAGGAATCGACGCACCGCTGCACCGTATCCGCCGCGCCCGCGGGCCGGGTGCCGCGTTGTCGCGCCGCTGGTGTTGTCGGGTCGCGTCGCTGTCGCGCCGCTCCGTACACTGCGTCCGTGGCAACGTTGCGCTTGTTCGCATCCGTACGGGTGGCGGCCGGCACCGGTCGCGCGACCGTCGATGGCAGCACGGTCGGCGAGGTCGTGGCGAACGCTTGCGCGCGCTATGGCTCGGATTTTGCTGCCGTCGTCCAGACCTGTCGGGTGTGGCGCAACGGTGAACCAGCGCTCGAAACCGATCCGGTCACCGACGCCGACGAGGTCGCGATACTGCCCCCTGTCTCAGGCGGCTGACGCGACCGCACGAGCCAGTAATTGAGTGCTATGCGCGGATGTGCCTACGATGCGCGCCGGCAACAAGCGTAGGAAATGAGGGGTTCGTGGAGATCTTCCGCAACTGGGGTAGCTCGGCAGGTGGCTTGCACTTCCTTGCTCGCTATGCGCACATCTTGTTCGGCATCGCCTGGATCGGCTTGCTGTACTTCTTCAACTTCGTCCAGGTGCCGGCGTATGCCGAGCTCTCGGCGGGCGCGCGAACAGAAGCGTTCGACAAGGTCACGTGGCGAGCGCTGTGGTGGTTCCGCTATGCGGCGCTGGCCACGTTCGTCACCGGCGCGATCATGTGGGGCGTCGCCGGCGACGAGTACAAGCATGGCCAACTGCTGTCGATCGCCTGGGGCAGCATCCTGGGGATCACAATGTTCTTGAACGTGTGGGGCGTCATTTGGGTCAACCAGAAGATCAACATCACGTCCCTGCGCACCGAGGGCAAGCCGAACGCCGACGCCGCGAAGAAGGCTGCAAGGGCGTCCCGTGCGAACGCGCTGTTCAGCATCCCGATGCTGTTCTTCATGGTGTTCACGACGCACTTCTCGGCCAACTACAAAGACCCATCGGGCGGCAAGCTCGCCGCCGTGTGGATCGGCTTTCTCGTGCTATGGGCCTTCGTGGAGGCCAGCGCGCTGGGATTCATCGGCGGTCTCGACAGCCCGTTCAACAAACTGGCCTTCGACAAGCACAAGAACACGATCATCGTCGGCGTGGTCTACTGGCTGATCCTGTTCATCATCGGTTGGGAAGCCATCATCGGTGGCATCCACTGACCTGATCGTCTCGATACGCGAAACGGCCCGCCGCGAGGCGGGCCGTTTGCGTTCTTGAGGAACCTGCGAGCATCAGCTCACGACGAGCTTGGCTTCCATACCGGCGCTGCGATGACCGGGGATGTCGCAGTAGATGGTGTACGTGCCGGCTGCGAGGGTCACCGAACCTTGAGCTTTGTCGCCTTTGCCGCTGACGGTCAGCTTCTTCAAGCCACTCTGCTTGTCGATCAGAAGTGTGTGCGGGTTGCTGCCGTCGTCGATCAGCGCGAATGTGACCGAGCCCGCAGTCGCCGAATACGACGCCTGATCGAAGCGCAGCGCGTCGTCGCCGCGGACCGTGACGACGCTGCCCGTCGCAGACGAGCCCGATGGCCCCGTCGGCGTGGTCGTGGTCGACTTTCCGCCACAGCCAGCGACAAGCAAGCCGCCCACCGTCATTGCAGCCACCATTGCTGTACCCGAGCGTCGCATCGAGCCCTCCTGCTCTGTTGTGGTCGCACACGCTACCGGCGCCCTGTCACGGTCCCGACGGGATCTCGCGCTCGTCTGTCGGCTCGTGCGCGGTGTTGTTGGGTCGCGCTCGCCTGTTGGGTCGCGCTCGGTGTTGTTGGGTCGCGCTCGGTGTTGTTGGGTCGCGCTCGCCTGTCGGCTCGTGCTCGGTGCGTGCAGCGACGGCGGCACTGCGGTCGCCACGGGGTAACCTCGCACTCGATGAAGGCACCGCTCGATCGCGTCACCGCTCAGGGCTACCTTGATGGCCTCACCGAGCGCCCCTTGGCCACCGTGCGTTCCATGCGCTCCGAATGCCAGTCGCTCGAGAACGCACTGTCGTACGTGCGTCGTGTCGCCCAGGGTCGCCTCGACATCGTGGGCGCCGAACTGGCGCGACGCCGCGAAGGTGGCGATCCGGCCGACCTCTCCGAGCTCATCAGCCGCCTACCCGACATCTTGGCTGATCGCACCCGCTCCACCGGAGGTGCCGCCGCACGCCCGCCGCTCGACTTCTTCGCCGACGCGTCTGGTGACGAGTTCAGCGACGAGGTCGACGCGATCTTCAACCCGATCGATGCCGGGTCGTTGACCACTTTGGGCAATGACCGCCTTGAGCAGGCACGCGAGGAGCTCGGAGCGTACGAGCAACTGACCTCGGCCCGCCGGCTGGGTCTGCACGCGATCATCGACACGCTCCAGGCGGAGATCACTCGTCGCTACCGCACCGGCGAAGCAACCGTCGACGCGTTGTTGCAATGACCGCACGCCGATGACCGACGACCGTCTTGTCGATCTCGGCCGGTTCATCAGCGGCCAACGCAAACGGGCGCAGCTTTCGGTGCGCAAGCTGTCCGAACTTGCAGGGGTCTCGAACCCCTATCTGAGCCAGATCGAGCGGGGCTTGCGCAAGCCGTCGGCCGACATCCTGCAATCGCTGGCGCGGGCGTTGTCGATCTCGGCCGAGACGCTCTATGTGCAAGCCGGATTTCTCGACGCGGATGCACCTCGAGCGCGGGTCGATGTGCTCGGCGAGATCGCTCGCGATCCGATGCTCAACGATGAGCAGCGGGCCACGCTGGTGCACATTTACGAATCGTTCCGCACCGCGAATGCTGCGCCCTCTCGTGGGGCCCGCAGGGAATCACGCGCCGCGGCCAAGGGTTGATGTTGACGATGCAACGGCTCGCTGTTCTCTCCCTGCACACTTCACCGCTCCTGCAACCCGGCCAAGGCGATGCGGGCGGTATGAACGTGTACGTGCGCGAGTTGGTTTCGTCGCTCGCCCAGGCCGGTGTCGACTCGACCGTCTATGTGCGTCGATGGCACGACGAACTCCCCGAGGTGGTCGAGGTCGAACCGGGGTTTCGTGTCGTACACGTGCCTGCGGGTGCGTCGACGCTGGCGAAAGAGGCGTTGCCCGGCGTCATCGACGAGTTCACGGATTGGGTCGCTGCGGATCTCGAACGTCGCGAGCGAGTCGATGCGTTGCATGCGAACTATTGGCTCTCCGGCGTTGCCGGCCATCGGTTGAAACACAAACTCGACCTGCCGCTGGTGTCGGTGTTCCACACCCTTGCCCGCGTCAAGGCCGACATCGGCGAAGCCGAGCCGCAACGTCGCATCGATGCCGAATTTGACGTCATCCGATGCTCCGACGCCATCGTGGCCAACGCACACGTCGAGGCCGAACAACTGGTCGACTTCTACCATGCCGATCCGACTCGCATAGAGATCGTGCCGCCCGGCGTCGACCACGCGTTCTTCTCGCCCGGCAACGTCGACGGCGCGCGCCGCGCGCTCGGGCTCGGCGATCATCCGGTGTTGTTGTTCGTCGGTCGCATCCAGCCCCTCAAAGGTGTCGATGTCGCAGTGCGAGCACTCGCCGCGCTCCAACGCCCCGACGCGGTGCTTTTGGTCATCGGCGGAGCGAGCGGCACCGAAGGCAACGACGAAGTGCGTCGCGTGCACGCACTGGTTGACGATCTGGGGGTGCGCTCGCAGGTTCG
>JAYUFA010000030.1:0-2881 GCA_043738925.1 Actinomycetota bacterium | reverse complement strand
GACCAAGCGCCAACGCGAAACCCGCGCCGACGACGCCGAGCGCGGCCGAGCGTCGCAGCGCGTCCATCCCATTCCCCGCGGCGAGCGGATAGATCGCTACAACCGAACCGGCGACCAGTGCGCCGACGACGGCGTTCAGCCACCAACGAGCACGCTGATCCGACCGTGGCGCCGAGCGGGCGACCACGGTCCGAAGTTCGAGCAGAAGTCGTGCGCCGAGCGTGGCCGGAAGTATGGCGATCGTGCCCGCGACCGCGAGCTGATTCCACGAACCGGTGACGCGAGGCAGGATCGCCGTGCCACCCAGCAGCCGTGTGGCGAGCAGATGGCCGCCGATTGCCCCACCGACCGCGAAAGTCGCAGCTCGGCGGCTTCCGCGGATTCGGAGGTGTTCTTCCAGGTAGAGGACGGCGGCAATCGGCGCGTGATATGCCGCGGCGAATGCAGCGCTGAGGCCGCCGGCAGCCATCGCCGCGCCGCGGCCGCCGAAGCGTCGCCCCACGGTCGAGCCGATGGCGCCCCCGGTTTCCATGATGGCCGATTCGCGGCCGATTGGAACGAGTCCCACGACACAGAGCCAGGTGGACACGCCGCGCAACAATGTCGCACGCAACGAGATCCGTCGGTCTTCGCCCCGCGCGCATGCCGCTATCGACTCGAGCCCCGACTGTTGGGGCCAACGTCGTGCTACAAAGCGCCCGATGGTCGCCGCGCACAGGGTGGCCGCCGCCACGATCAACACGGTGAGCGGCCGATACAGATCGGCTGCGACCCACGTCGGGTCGCGCAGGTTGCCGTAGCGCTGCACCGTCCACAGCGCCGACTCCTTGAAGCCGACCGCAATCGCGCCCGAGGCGAACACCACGCCGA
Source organism: Actinomycetota bacterium (assembly GCA_043738925.1). Taxonomy (GTDB): domain Bacteria; phylum Actinomycetota; class Acidimicrobiia; order Acidimicrobiales; family WLNW01; genus WLNW01. The sequence goes on along the minus strand of JAYUFA010000030.1, from coordinate 2,011 downwards.
CGAAGAGCAGAAAAGTGACCGCTGGGTGCCGGTCAGGGATCGCGTCGAAACCTTCCGTGGAGTGGTCGTTGGCGCTCACCGGAAGTCGACGATAGACGTTCCGTCCGCGCCGACCTCGACCGCGCGGACCTCGTCCGGTCCGATGGACACGCCGGTCGTGACCATCAGGTAGGCGACGATGCCGACGATATAGCCGCCGAGCAGTAGCCCCGACGCCACCGGCGGATGCCACACCGGCGAACGAAAGAACAGCAACGGGCCGGTTGCTCCGACCGTGTACCTGCGGAGCTGCTGCCAGAACGCGGCCACGTGCGCGACGCCGACACACGCAAGAATCACCCGAGTGAGCGAGACCGTGCTGATGCCTCGGTCGCGCCACCAGCCTTCGGCCGCCACACCGGCGAGCAGTGGCACACCAACCGCGATCGGCAAGGTGTAGCGCCCCTGCCACGACAAGCCGTATTCGGGCGCTTGGCGGACCTCGATCAGCACCGGGAGCACAACGACCGCCACCATCAGCAAGCCGAACGCCCAACGTTGCCGGCTCGACGAACACGCGAACCCCAAGAGGACGAGCGTGCCGACGGCCACCGTCCACAGCAGATAGGTGAGCTCAGGTGACGGGGTGTCGAGCCATCCGAACACGCCGATCATCTGTCGAAACTCGGCCGTGAGATGACCGATCGACAGCCGAGTGATCACCCCGCGAGCCTCGTCAAGGCGCACGGTCTCGTCGCCCTTGGGCTTCCACACCGCGAGGATCCACCACAGTTGAAACAAACCCGCGAGCATGACTGCTCCGGCTCCCCAGCGCACTCGCCCGGATTGCCATAGCGAACGTGCCGTGAGGCGGCCGCAGTAGCCGACGACAACGACCACCGCCGCTACCGCCAACCACAACGGCGCAAGTTGGCGGCTGAGCACAAGCACCGAAGCGGCAATCGCAAAGCGCATGACGGACCGCCGTGTCGGCGCGCCATGTGTGGCGTCGCGCAACAGGACGAGGCCGCTCGTCCAGGCCGCGAGCGCGGCAACAATTTCGAGCGCGCTCGGATTCACGACACCCGACAAAAAGAAGACCGTCGGAGTCGCGGCGACAGCGACGCCGGCCCGGCCGAGTCGCGAGCCCAGCCGATCCATGTCACCGAACGCCGTGGCAATGCACGCCGCGGCCATCATCGCCGTGGCAAGGCGCGCCAGGTACACGCCGATCGAACGTGTGGAGAATCGCAGCGCGACAGCGCCCAGGAGATAGGCCAGGGGCGGATAGCGCCCAGCGGTGGTCGCCACGGGAGCGAGGTCGTCCGATCCGACGAAACTCACACATGTCCCGTTCTGGTGGGGGTTGAATTTCAGACAATCGGCGGCGGCTTGCGCATGGCTGAGCCGTTCGGCCACGTCGACCACTTGATGATTGGAGCCCACCAGATCCTTGGCTACGAAGTCACCGCGGCTCAACCCGGCAGCCCGCACCACATGGGCCGGCTCGTCGGGACCGGCGAACAACGGCGTCGCCAACGCCCATGCCGCACTCAGGCCAAAAATCACACAGAAACGCGCGAACCAGCGGCGCCTCGGCGATGCCATCGCGCGATGCCATCGTGCGGTCACGCGCGCCCACCGTTGCACGAGCGCAGTCTTGTCCATGGGCACGGCGAGGGAAACTCGAGCCATTCCGACGAGCCCGAGCGTCCCATGTAAGATTTGTGTAATGAAACTGCCGCACCCCTGTAATCACGCGGCAATCAGCGAGAAACCCGTGCTTCGTAGGTTTCGCTCGTCATGAACACCGGACGGGGCACACCAGCGCATGCAGAGCGGTATACAGCACCGCACGTGCCGCCACGTACCGGGAGTCCCGCCGGCCCGTTGTCAGCGGTCGCCACGACGTACGCCGCGATCAAAGAGGATTTGCTGGTCGGCGAGTACGCGCTCGGCGTGCGTCTGGCCGAGGAACGACTGGCGCGTAAGGTCGGTGTATCGCGTACCCCGGTGCGCGAAGCCCTACTGC
>JAYUFA010000029.1:0-2881 GCA_043738925.1 Actinomycetota bacterium | reverse complement strand
GGCGCTCGGCGATCGTGATGTCGGACCACTGCACCACCGAGATGCCGGCCTCGGCGAGCGACGGCGCCAATTCGTTGTTCCACAGCGCGGCCTGCTCGTGCGTCAACTGCTCGACCACGGCGTGGATCTCGCGCAGCTGCTCTTCGGCGGTGCGTCCGTCGTACGACGTTGCGTCGACGCCCGCTGCTACCTGGTCGGCCAGCCCGGCCGCGCGCACCTGGAAGAACTCATCGAGGTTGCCGCTGAAGATGGCACAGAACTTGGCCCGTTCGAGCAAGGGACGAGTCGGATCAGCGGCGAGTGCGAGCACCCGCGCGTTGAATGCCAACCACGACAACTCGCGATTGAGCGTGCGGGGACCGGTATCCCAACCGCCGACCACCGTTGACTTGGCGATCGCGTGGTCGTTCATCGTGATGGTCCCCCGAGGCGGTTCAGCGGGGGCTCAGCCGCTGCTTTCGTCATAGCCGAGGTCCCACTCAATGGCGATGCGCTCGCGCTCGGCATCACGGTTGACGCGCTCGCGATTGCGGCGAAACTGCGGATCGTGCGGCGGCAGAAGAAGCAAGCGGGCGTTGACCCGGTCACGGAAGCCGTCGATGACCGAACGCTCACCGTGCACACCCCGCACTTCCCAATGCGGGGCCACCGGGCCGAGGTAAATCACGCGAGCGGCGGCAACGGGCGCCAGGACGTCGGTCTGCACATCGCTCATGTCTGGCTCCTCGGTGCGGGTGAACGTGGGGGTGTAGCAGGGGGATTGTAGCGGTGTGCCCCGCTTGGCCCTCGAAGCCCGCTGTACGCGCGGCGAGTGATGACATGGCCGCCCACCGTGCCATGCCGAGGTGAACAACAGCTGGATTTGTGCTGTACGTCAGGCAAAGAGGCGAGATTTCTCGGATTCGCGGGTCATTCGGCCGACTCTTTATCGAGACTTTCGGCTCCGTCTGGGCGTAGTGGCAGCGAACCGGAGGTGTCATGGACACGAGCTGGATGGCCAAAGGCAACTGTGCGCAAGAGCCGCCGTCGACGTTTTTCCCGAGCGACGGGGTCGGCGTTGAGGTCGCGCGGCGCATCTGCGCGTTGTGCCCCGAGAAGGAGCCGTGCCTCGAGTACGCGCTCGTGAACCGGATCGATCACGGTGTATGGGGCGGCTGCTCCGAGCGCGAGCGTCGCCGCATCCTCAAGCGCCGCCGCGACCTCGCGACCGCCAACGCGCGCTGACAAGTCAGGGCCTCAGCCGACAGATTCAGTGAAGATACCCCGCCGCCGGGCGCGCGCGAGGTGGGCAACGAACCGCGTTGCGTGGTGTATTCGTTCGCTCTGCGTGGCTCAAGTGAACATCGGGCGGACTCTCGACGATCGTTCGCGGAACACTTTCGGCAGCCATTGATCGCCACGCAGCATCGCTGGAAGCTGCTTATGTGGCTCGAAAAACAAAGCAACAACATCTTCCCTTGACGTTGCCTCGGCCGTTCCACGCGATGCCAACTTCGTGCGGTTCACGCGCCGAGCTGATCGCGATCCTTGTGCTGATCGACAAGCTCCATGACGAAACGCGACCTGCTGAGGGCGCGTTCTTCGCCAACGCGTTCGCTGACGAGTTGCGCGCCGCGGAACCAACGGCGCACACCCTCGAAGACGACTTCACGGTCGCGATCGCGGTTGGCCTCGCGATGCATCACCTCGCGCAATCATCGCCAGAGCTCGTGTCCGGCAACGACACGGTCGCGCCGGTGATCGCCAACGCGCTTTCGTGGGCTGCGATGGAACAAGCAGCAGACGCCCCGGAGCGGCACGGCCCTTGGCTGGTCTACGCAACGCATCTCGGATACGTGCTCGCACGTCGCGGCGCGGGAGAGGTACGGGTCGCGCTGAACGATCTCACGACGTGGCGAACACATTGCCCGCCGATGACGCACTCGGCGTACTTCGACCAGCGCCTTGTGCTCGACATCGGTGCCGGGACCGACGGCAGCGTCGTCGCGCGCAACTACCTGCCGCCGCGTCCGGCCGGCATCGAACATGCGCACGACACGCTGCTGTTTCAAACCGCGTGCGATGACTTCACCGAACGCCTGCGAGGACAACGCGTGCACGGCACGACTCGGCACGGAAATATCTTCCGTGTCGAGTGGAAGCCAACGTTGGTTTGATCGAGCGAGATGTTCGCGATGAACACACGCTAGAGATGAACACGGTCGAGATGAACACCAGTCGACATGCGATGAACCCTTCGGCCAATTCATTCGGCACGCGTTGACACTGCACGACACCACCTCCAGGGTGGTCCGCGACGAGTAGGGGCAATGCAGAGCGACGAAGCGATCAACGACGAGGGCCGACCGGCGATCAACGCCGAAGACTCGCGTGCGTTTCTCGCTGACCGCGAGCGCCTATGGCGCGCCACGTACGGCCTGCGCAAAATCGCGCCGCACCTGTCGGCGCACAACGGCATGACAAAGCGGCAGCGGCAAGTGCTGATGTGGTTCCTCGCAATGGTGATTCTCGGGTTCGCGCTGATACCGCTGATTACCGGCATCATCTTCGTGGCAGCCGCAACCGTGATCTACACGGCGGTAATCGCGGTGCGTCTTTTGCTCATCGTGAAGTCGATTGACCATCACGAGCAACCGAGCAGCGCATCGGCCTATTTGATTCCTGACCACGAGCTGCCGTTCGCCAGCGTGCTCGTACCCGCGTACAAGGAACCGGAGATGGTCCGCGAACTCATCGCGGCGCTCGGCGCACTCGACTATCCCGCGGATCGTCTCGAGCTCCTGCTCGTGCTCGAAGGCGATGACGAGGAGACCATCGCTGCGGCACGCGAGGTGCTCAACGACGACAGCACGCCGATGAGCCGTTGCCTGCGCATCATCGA
>JAYUFA010000028.1:0-7621 GCA_043738925.1 Actinomycetota bacterium | reverse complement strand
TCGGCTGACATCGCCGGTCGGTCGTGGTGCTCGGAATCTTTCGGCAACAACGGTCCGCGCTTGAGCCGTTTGGACCATTGGCTCGAGGTGGCCTAGCGAATGCGCCGGAGACGCCGCCGCGCTCGACCCACCGCCGCGCGCCACGCGCGTGGCGGCGCCACCGCCATCGGCATCGGGGTGTCGGCGCGGCTTGCCGCGCGTACCTCGCCAAGCTGCACGAGTCGAGTCTCGAACGGACCGTCACGATCCGCGGCCGCCGCAGCGGGGAGCGGCCGCCGCAGCGAGACGTAGAACTCGCAGCCGACCGTTTCGTGCGCGTACGCGATCTCGAGCGTGATGAAGTCGAACGAGCGCGCCATGTCGATGAGGAACCGGAACGACGCCGGATGGAACACCCACGCGTGCACGTCAACGTATTCCTGCGCGCCACGAGCGGTCGCGAACGCGTTGTCGACGTCGGCCCGGACGTGCACCATCGTCAGCGGATCAGTGGTCTCTGCCGACCATTGAATGGCCCCACGCTGGACCGCGTGCACCCAGTGATCGAGCACCGTGCCGGCGGTGTGAATCGATCGGGCGTCGAGTCGGGCGTCGACCCATTGGCCGATGGTGGTCGGCGGGCGGAAATAGTCGAAGCAAAGCCGGTGATCGGGCAACACCAACGACACGACGCCGCCCGGCGCCAGCATCAACTCACAATCGGCGAGAAACCGAAGGGGATCCGCGATGTGCTCGAGCACATGGGACGCGATCACATAGTCGAACGGTCCCCGCTCGCGGCAGGCGTCGGCGAGCGAACCACCGTTCCACACGATGTCGACCGACTCGATGCCATCCGCGTCGACACCGTGACCGGCGTACTTCTCTCGAAGGGCCTCCGTCGAGAGGTGATCGACGACGCAGACGTCGGCGCCACTGGACTTGCGAACGAACGGCGAGAACGACGGCCCAACCTCAAGCCCGCGCCCGTTCGAAGGATCGACAAGGGTCAGGACTCGTGCGCGTCGCGCGTCGTCGTTCATCACAGACATCCCGAAAATACGAAGTCCCGGCGGTCGCTAGCCCTGGCTCGCGCACGAGTGCAATGACCCTACGCGTTCGCGCACTCGGAACAAGCTCCGTGACAGCGAGAAGGCCGGTCACGGGGCAGAATCGCCGCCGTGGATCGAGTCGACGTGGTAGTCGTGGGCGCCGGCATTGTCGGCTTGGCAACCGCGAGGGCACTCCTCGCGGCCGAACCGCGCCGATCAGTCGTCATCGTCGAGAAGGAAACCGCTCCGGCAACGCATCAGAGTGGACACAACTCGGGCGTGATCCACTCGGGCATTTACTACAAGCCCGGGTCGGCCAAGGCCACCATGGTCCGCGAGGGCCGCGACGAGCTCCTGGCGTTCTGTGCGGAGCACGACATTCCCGTCGACCACTGCGGAAAAGTGATCGTCGCCACCGACGCGTCCGAAGTCGCGCGACTCGACGCTCTCGACGAGCGCGCCCGCGCGAACGGCATTGCCGCCCGGCGGCTCGATCCGTTGGGCTTGCGCGCCCATGAGCCGCACGCCCGCGGCCTTGCGGCGTTGGCCGTGCCGAGCGCCGCCATCGTGTCGTACCCCAGGGTCTGTGCGGCTCTGCGGACCGAGCTCGCCGCCGCCGGTGTCGCTGTGCGGACCGAGTTCGCCGTCGACCACATCGAGGAGCGAGGTGGCGCAATCACCGTGACCGATCGGGGCAACGCTCGCACCGTTACGGCGCGCACACTGGTGAATTGCGCCGGCCTGCACTCCGATCGCATCGCTCGACTGGCGGGAGCGGACACCGGCGGCGTGCGGATCATGCCGTTTCGTGGTGAGTACTACGAGCTCGTTCCCGTACGCGAATACCTGTGCCGCGCGCTGATCTATCCGGTTCCCGATCCGGCGTTCCCCTTCCTCGGTGTGCACCTCACCCGCATGATCGACGGCAGTATTCACGCCGGTCCGAACGCCGTGCCGGCGCTGCAGCGCGAGGGCTATCGCTGGCGCGATGTCGACGCCCGCGATGTTGTAGAGCTGCTCGGTTCACCGCGCACCTATCGGCTCGCGCGGCGCTATTGGCGCACCGGCGCAGGCGAGATTCATCGCTCGTTGCGCAAACGAGCGTTCGTCAGCGCGTTACAGGCGCTGTGCCCCGAAATTCGCGGCAGCGACCTGATGCCGTCACGCGCAGGGGTGCGAGCCCAGGCCATCGACGCTCAGGGCAATCTGCTCGACGATTTCGCGTTCGCGTCGACCGAGCGCAGTGTGCACGTGATCAACGCGCCGTCGCCTGCGGCGACCGCTTCGCTCGCAATCGGCCGGGCAGTTGCGGCCCGAGTCGACGCCGTTTGACGGCGGGATGGAAAACCGACAAGTCTGGTCGGGATTCGACGGCATGCTCGTACGCTGACCGTCGCTGAGAACCACACAGGAAGAGGGCACCATGGCCATTCGACTCGGAGACATCGCACCGGACTTCACGGCCGAAACCACGCAAGGCACGATCAACTTCCACGATTGGAAGAAGGACAGCTGGGCTGTTCTGTTCTCCCATCCGAAGGATTTCACTCCGGTGTGCACCACCGAGCTGGGCTACACCGCGAAGCTGAAGGACGAGTTCGCCAAACGCAACGTCAAGGTCATCGGCCTATCGGTCGACTCGGTCGAGTCACACCATCGCTGGGAGAGTGACATCGAGGAGACGCAAGGTCAAGCCGTCAACTTCCCGATGATCGGCGATCCCGACCGAAACGTCGCCGGCCTCTACGACATGATCCACCCGAACGCGAACGACACGATGACCGTTCGCTCGGTGTTCGTGATCGACCCGTCGAACAAGGTGCGCCTCACCATCACCTATCCGGCATCGACCGGGCGCAACTTCGACGAGATCGTGCGAGTCATCGACTCGCTGCAACTCACCGACAAGTACCGGGTCGCCACGCCGGTGAACTGGAAGCACGGCGACGACGTCATCATCGTGCCGGCTGTCAACAACGAGCAGGCCAAAGAGCTGTTCCCCGGCGGCTGGGACGAAAAGAAGCCCTACCTCCGTCTCGTCAAGCAGCCGTAGAGGATGCGCCTATCGGCGCATCCTCTACCAGCAACACCGTCGTTGATCTCGCCTGGAACAGGCGAGATGTCGAGGGCGCCCGCGGTGCTTCACCTATCCGCTGAACCTCTTCGGCCCGCGCGTCGGTGTTCGCCGCGCGCGGCGGTGGCCCGCAACCGCGGCGGCGAACATCACCAAGGCGTAACCCCACACGACGATCCAGAACAACGTGTCGGTGTAGTCGTCGAGGTAGCGCGCGAGTAACCGGCCCACGCCGATCGCGACGGGCACGGTGAGCACCAACTGTCGGATCTGTGAGTAGCGGACGAAACCGAAATGCTCGAGCGCGAACTCGATCACGCCCGGCAGGGGCAACACCACGAGCAACCAAGTGTCTGCGCTGGCCGGCCACCACGAGCCGAAGCTCGCGGCGAACATCACCGCGAACGCAAGCGGCCAGAGCAGCGTGCAGCGGCGACACACCAGTGTGTTGCCGGCGCGCCAACAACGGTCGTGCTGCGCTTCGTGATGATGCGTGAGCCACAGCGGCGCTCGCGCTTGCTGGTCACGCGTGTCACGCGCTGCGGACCACGCGGCGATTCGTTCCTCCAGTGCGCCGACATCGACCGCGGCGTCGGTGCGCTCGTCGGTGTCCGCGTCCGCGCGGGTGACCGCGGCGTCGATGTCCGCGCGGGTGACCGCGGCGTCGTCGGTCACGGCGCGCTCATCGCTCGGAACAGCGCCACCCAGCCGTGCGCGTCGATGCCGAGTTCGCGGAGGCGTTCATCGGCAACCGACCGCGCGGTCGGATCGATCGTTGCGCTCGCGAGTGCCACCACAAGTTCGTGGACTCGGTCCTCGGTACGGGCGATAAGGGCCCGTGCACGCACGAGCGCGTCAGCAGCGCCCAACGCGTCGCCACGACGATGACACACGAACGCTTCGGCGATCGCGGCCAACGTGTGATCGATGTACGTGGCACGCGGCGAGACATCGACCGCGGCAACAATCTCGCCTGCAAGGTCAAGATCGCCCATCGCGACGGCGACCATCGCAACCGATGCCAGCGCGTTGGGGTCACGACCCGCGTCGGGCTCCTCGATTGCGGCGCGACCGAGAACTTCGCGAGCCTGTGCGAAACGTCCGAGCTGAGCGAGCGCAAGACCGATCGCCACGATTCGGTCACCTTGGCCGATGACGTTCGGATCGAGTCCGTCGATGCTGTCGGAACCGGCACGGACGAGCGCTGACTCGGGGTCGCCGATCGCGGTTGCTATCGCCGTGCCTGCCGTGGAGATCAACATCGCAGTGTTCTCCGAGCGCGGACCTTCGCCGATGCGCAGCTGCGCGTCCTCGAGCACATGAAACGCTTCGTCAGCCCGACCGAGCAGACCAAGGGCGCGTGCGTACACGGCCAAGGCTTGCGACTCGCTGAAGGCGTCTCCGAGATCACCGAACGACTCGAGGCTTTCCTGCGCGCGGCGCATGGCTGTTCCTGTGCGTCCCGACCACAGGTGCACGGACGCGCGCAGCACGAGCATCATCCCCTGCCCCCACCGCTCGCCACGTTCGCGAGCGTCGACGAAGGCATCTGCCGACAGCGCATCGGCTTCGTCGAGGCGACCCTGATGCAACCGGACGTACGCAAGCAGACCCTGGCACCAGGCCACACCGCCGTCGTCGCCAACCTGCTCGAAGAGCTCGACCGCACGAGCGATGCGACGTTCGGCCTGGCGCAGGCGACCGCGGCCGAACGAAATCCACGCAAGGTTTTGCCACGACCACGCGGTGCCGTGCGTATCGCCGATGTCCTCGAACGCCTGCAGAGCAGCGAGGATCGCCGACTCGGCTGCTTCGAACCGGCTCGTGAAGAGATGCGTGATGCCCGAGAGGCGCAAGGCCTCGGCAGCACCCGCAGCGTCGCCGAGACGGCGGAACTGCGCTGTGGCCTCGGTGTAGAGCTCGATGGCATGGTCGAAGTCGCCACCGCGATGCTCGATGTCTCCGAGGCGAAGACTCACGCGTGCGGCGATATCGGCACGGCCCATCGAGCACGCTTGGGCGTCGAGCACATCGCGCCGCGCCGCCGCGAGTTGGTGCTCGGCCGCATACAGACGCGCCCGATCGAGCAGGAGCGACGCGCGCTCGCCATGCTGCTCACCCGCAAGTGCCACCGCCTGGCCAAGCAACCGAGCACCAGCGTCGGCGGGCTTACCTACCGCGGCGCGCCGTAGCCAATCAATCGCTCGATCGTCGATGTCATCGGGCAGGCCCGGTACGCGGCCAAGCTCGCGAGCGTTCTCTGCTGCACCGCGGTAGTGAAATGCAATGGTGTCAACGACTCGTGGACCCTCACCATGCTCGACGAGATACTCGGCGATGCCTGCGTGCAAGCGAGCGCGATCGGTCTTCGTCAGTCGCGCATAGGCGACATCGCGCACAAGGTCCGATCGAAATGACCACTCGTCCCGCTCGAGCAACACAAGATCTTTGTCTCGCAGCGCTCGAAGCGTCTCGGGCAAGTCGAGGTCACCGCGTGTCGTAGCGACAAGACGCGTGAGCGCCTTCACGCCACCGCGACGACCGAGCACCGAAGCGTCTTCGAGCACGCCGAGTTCGGACTCGCTCAAGGTGTCGAGGCGGGCCGCGACCAGCCCACGCACGCTGCTGGGCAGATCGGTCGAGGTGAGCGACGTGCGCCCGCCGTCACTGACCAACCGCACCAGCTCTTGCAGAACGAACGGGTTGCCGCCGGCACGATCGATGATCTCGTCGCGGAGTTGACTGTTGACATCACCCGAGAGCAGCTCGTCGATCATCTTGGCGGCAGCCTCACGATCGAGGGGGTCGAGGCTGACCACCATCATGTTGTGGCGCCCGGGTTGCGCTGTCCACCGTTCGTTGAGCACATAGCGCGCGGTCGCCAACACGACAAACGGCAAACGCGCGAGTCGGTTGGAGAGCCCGTCGACAAGACGCAGCACGGCATCATCGGCCCAATGCAGGTCACTCAGCCACAGCACCACCATCCGGCGGTTGGCCTGTGCCTGAAGATAGGTGCGCACCGCGCGGGCGCTCTCGGTACCTTGTGACTGCGCATCCAACTGCGCCAGTGGTGTGTCGTAGCCGAGCAGGTGCAACAAGCCGACGACCGCTCGTTCGACCTCGGGGTTGTCGACGGTGCTGCGAAACACATCGGCGATTTGGGTCGCGATCGCGACCCTCGCCTGTGCTGAAGGCGTGTCGGCAGCAATACCGAGAGCGCCTCCGATCGCCTCCGCGATTGGCTGCCATGCGTTCGCCTCGCCATAGGGAACACAGCGCCCGACGCACACCAGCGCGTCGTGATCGGTGTGCGCTATCGACACGATCTCCTCGCACAAGCGGGTCTTGCCGAGACCTGCATCGCCCATGACAACGAGCAGCTGCGCGCGCCGACGGTGCTCAGCCATGTTGAGCGCCGAACGCATCAGCGCGAGTTCGGCATCGCGTCCGACAAGCGGCGCGAGCGCCTGCGCACGGCGCTCGCCGGGGCGGCCGAGGGCCTCGAGCGCAGGCCACGCGCGCACCGGCGCCTCTTTCCCCTTGGCGACCACGGCGATCACCTCGCCGTAGCGGATCACCTCAGCGGTGGCGTCGCGGGTCTCCTCACCGACCAGAACCGCGCCGGGGTCAGCCGCCGCCTGCAACCGACTCGCGGTGTTCACGGCGTCGCCCGTGGCGGTGTAATCGGTGTCGGCCCGCAGCGACCCGACGAGTGCCTCACCCGTGTTCACGCCGATCCGCATGCGCACCGGCACGTCGACCTCGTGCTGGAACGATTGCACCGTGGACTGCATCTTCAGCGCCGCTCGCACCGCTCGCTCGGCGTCGTCACCGTGCGAGACCGGCGCACCGAACAACGCCACGATCCCGTCGCCCACGACCTTGTCGACGGTGCCGCCGAAACTCACGATGTCGGCCGCGAGGCGATCGAACATCTCATCGACGAGGATCTTGACGCGCTCCGGGTCGAGTGTCTCCGAAAGCGCCGTGAACCCCACGAGGTCGCCGAACAGCACGGTGATCACGCGCCGCTCATCGGCCCGCAACTGCAGGACATGGCCGCACGATGGGCAAAAGCGTGCAGTCGGCGGGGTTTCGGCACCACACGACGCACAGTTCACGGCGCGATCCTACGACCAACGTCACAGGTCACGAAGCCCGGCCAAGAAGGACGGCGCGGCCGGGCCGGTGCGGTGTCGTCCCGCAGGATGACGCGCAATCGTTGGCGATGAGGACGGCCCAGAACGATCGATAGGAGAGAACAGTGGCGTGACATGCGCCGCTCATGCCGCAAACGACTCGTTCGCGCCACCGAGTATGCGTAGCGTCAGCGCGTAGAACAAATTTCAGGAGCAACCGTGACCATCACTCCCCCCGCTGCGCCACCTGCGACCGCGTACGCAGCCCGCGCCGTCGGCGCTACCAAGATCTACGGGAAAGGCGACACCGAAGTGCGCGCGCTCGACGGTGTCACCGTCGGCTTCGATCCTGGCCGGTTCGCCGCCATCATGGG
>JAYUFA010000027.1:0-2890 GCA_043738925.1 Actinomycetota bacterium | reverse complement strand
GCGAATCTCGTCGTCGCTGAATCCCTTGAGTTCGAACTGAAAGTCGGTGGGGTTGGCCAAGCCCTCGGCGTGCGGCCAGTCGCTGCCGAAAATGATGTGCTCCGCGCCGATGGCATCGCGCAGCGCGAGCAAATCGTCCTCGTAGTAGGGAGCGACCCACACGTGGCGCGCGAACGTGTCGAGCGGGTTCTCCGTGAATGCATAGCTGTGTTGACCGTAGGTCTTCTTCAACTTCTTGAACAGTGGCCACACCCACTCGCTGCCGTTCTCGATGGTGGCCACGCGCAGGTTCGGGTGCCGTTCAAACACGCCTTCGGCGATGAGCGACGCGATCGCGTCGCTGATAGGCGACCACGTGAGCAAGGCCTTCAGCGGTTCATAGCGGAACGCTTCGAACTCGGCGTTCTGGCCCCAGTAGTCGAACATGAAGCCGTAGCCAGCGTCGCCAGAATGAATGGCCAGTGTGATGCCCGCTTCGTTGAGTCGCTGCCAGAACGGCTCGTGCGCCGGATGGCCGAGCGAGCGACGTTGGCCATCGTCACCCAGCACCGACGATGCACGCATGTTGATCACGCGACAGTCGCGCGCGAGCGCCCATTCGAGTTCTTCGATAGCCCAATCGACGTCGGCGAGCGTGACATAGGCCGCGCTCACGATACGGTTCTCGTAGTTGAGTCCCCAATCGGCGTCGACCCAGCGGTTGAATGCACGAAACGCCGCCAGCATCGCAGGGCGATCGTGTTCGAGCGCGGTCTCCATGCCGACCCCGAGTGTCGGGAACAAGAAACACGCTTCGACACCTTGTTTGTCGAGATCCGCGATACGCGCGTCACGGTTGCGATACGAGGGGCTGATCGGATCGAGCTCACCGAACGCGGCGCGAATGTCCTGCGCCGATTCCTTGGCGCGGAAGTAGCGGTCGAGACAACCGGGCTTGGCCACTGGATCGAACGTGGGGTTCGGGATGAAGCGATTGATCTTGCCGCCGACGAGCAACCGCTTCTTACCGTCGAGCTCGGCCCACTGCATGCATCGCTTCTGCATCTCGCGCGGCATAAAGCGAATGAAGGCGTCCTCGGCCTCGTAGTAGTGCTGGTCTGCGTCGAAGGCGCGATAGCCGAGTTCAGTCATGGGGACTCTCCGGTGAAATCTTGGTAGCTCTTTGGACGAATTCTACGTGGCTCCGAGGGAGGTGAAGGCCGGTCGACCGCCATTGCGCGTGCTCAGTACCGGGCAACGACATCGGAGATGAACATCACCGAGTTGCGGCGGTCGACAAATCGTTCTTCGTCCGTAGCCGCGTCTGCGGCGAGCGAAGGGTCGACAGAGAAGCCATCGGTCATCGTGGTCAGCGATGCCGCATGCAACTCCGACACGCTGTCGGCTGCCCACAACCCAACGCCTGCGGCGGTAGCGAGTGAGCGCGAGACCGCCGCATCGATGTGAAATTGCACGTAGCCCTCGATGCCGGCGGTGCGGTGCCCAAAGCGCGAGTGGTTGTGCAGATAGTGATCGATGTACGCGTCGTACGTGGTGTGGATCTTTCGCCGCATCAGGTACTGGTAACGCACCGGCGTCGGATCGCAGGGGATGATCACGTGGTCCTCTCCACCGAACGCACCCGACAGATCGACGTGCACGAGCGACGCGACTCGATCGGCCAAGCCCGCGACGGCCGTGGCGGCGGCATCGACGGTCGCGAAACGGGCGTCGATGGACGCCTCAAACGGCCGCATCCCAGGTACCGCCAATCCGAAGGGATCATCGGCGATCTGACGCATCGCGCAGACAGACGAGGCGCCGTGTTTGGCGAGACGCTCGGCCTCGACGATCACCGCGTCGCTCAACGCTTGACCCACACCACCGCGCCCGGCGAACAACAAGAGGAGTTTCATCGCCCCACGCTACGCGACAAACGCCTCGCCGGATTGAACGGCATGAGGTTCACGTGGCCGGTACGACGACGGTCGGCACCTTGGCGTGGTGCATGCACTGGGTAGCCACCGAACCGAGCAGCAATCCGGCGAAGCCGCCGTGACCGCGGGCGCCCACGACCAGAAGTACCGCGTCGGCCGACTCCGCGAGCAGCACGCGGGCGGCTGAGCCTTCTTTCACGACGCGCTCGACTTTCACCGACGCTGGCGCTTCGACATCGGCAAGAACGCTCGCCAACGCTTCCTCCGACGCAGCCTGCATTCCGGCCGCCGGGGCGATCGCGCCACCCATCGGAGCGGGCGCGAGCGCCATATAGGGGTACTGCCATGCGCTGACGGCACGCACGACTGCGTTGCGCCGCTGCGCTTCGGCATAGGACCACGCAAGTGCGGCCCGCGAGCCGCCCGAACCGTCGACGCCCACCACGATTGTGTCCATGTATGAGTCCCCTACTACTGCCGCTGCACCGCAACATCGCGCCGCAGCGGCATCATCGCTCGGTGGAGCGAGAAACAGCAAGGTCCTTCGTCCCTACTCGGACCAGCCGACGCGCCGTACCGTCGATACACAGAGCCGAGCGACAGCAAGGCGACCCAGGTGGTGATGCGATGTTCGTGCACGACTTCGTAGCGCTCGATCGGCCCGCCCTGGCAGTGGTCGACGGCTTCGTACGCTTGCAGCCCTCGCTGGGCCCCATCGTGCTGGCCGCGTGGCACGCCGATCGGGACCTGTGGACACAATTGGGGCTCGCCGAACCTGACTATGTGCCGCATTGGCCGATACAGGTCGTCGTCGGTTCGCCACGCGTGCGACCAGACGCTGTCGTGATCCCGTTGCAATGGCGGACGGGCGACGCCGACCATCGCGTTGCCCTGGAGGCTGATCTCGAGATCGCCGCCTATGGGACCAACGTGACGCACCTGCATCTTCTGGGCCGTTACGCGTTTCCCCCGTC
>JAYUFA010000026.1:0-2897 GCA_043738925.1 Actinomycetota bacterium | reverse complement strand
GATCGAGCTCGACGAACTCGAAGGTTTCAACCCGGACGACCTCGATCGAAGCGAGTACCACCGTCGCCGTGTGGCCTTGCTCGACGTGACCCCCGATGATCTGGACGCTGCCCAAGCGTGGACCTACGTGTACGTCGGCGGCCTACCCGATCCGGCCCGCCACATCGCGAGCGGCGACTGGCTCGCCGGCTAGCTCGATGGCTCCTCGTACTTGTAGCCGAGGCCGCGCACGGTCGTGATGCGCTGCGTCTCGCCGTTTCCCCGTTCGATCTTGGCGCGCAGACGCTTCACGTGCACGTCGAGCGTCTTGGTATCGCCCACGTAATCCTCGCCCCATACCCGCTCGATCAATGTGTCGCGAGTAACCACCCGACCGGCGTTCGCCATCAACAACGCCAGCACATCGAACTCCTTGCGGGTCAGTTCGATCAGCCGACTATCGACACGCACGTCATGTCGGCCGAGGTCGACAACCACGCCACGCACCCGCAGCACCTCCGTTGCGCCGCTGTCCGTTTCGGAGGCGACATCGGATCGAACGTCGCTGCGGCGGAGATTGGCGCGCACACGCGCCACCAGCTCACGGAGGCGGTAGGGCTTTGTGACATAGTCGTCAGCGCCGACTTCGAGGCCCACAACCGCGTCGACTTCCTCGCTACGCGCCGTGACCATGATGATCGGCACATTGGACGTGGCGCGCACCGCTCGACATACGTCGAGGCCCGACAGCTTGGGCAACATCACGTCGAGCAAAATGAGATCGGGAGCGTCACGCCGGAACAGCTCGAGGGCCGCAACACCGTCGCCAGCGACGCTCACGCGGAAGCCCTCGCGCGCGAGGCCAACCGCCAGGGCCTCGGAAAACGACTGCTCGTCCTCGACGACCAAGAGATGCGGCTCGGTGCCGCGCGGCTCGTGGGGCGCTCTCATCGAGGCGCTCCTGGGGTCGCGTTGGTGCACGGCAGCAGTAAGGCAAACGTCGAGCCTTCGCCTTCGCGCGACGTAACCGTGACATCACCACCGTGATTGCGGGCCACGTGGCGCGCGATCGAAAGACCCAAGCCGCTGCCACCGGTGGCCCGCGACCGTGCTTTGTCGACGCGGTAGAAGCGCTCGAAGACCCGTTCGAGCTCGGACGTAGGGATGCCGATGCCGTGGTCCTTCACGACGATGGCGAGTTCGTGGTCGCCCTCGGTGACATGCACCTCGACTCGGCCGTCGTGCTCGGAGTATTTGACCGCGTTCTCCAGCAGGTTGGACAAGGCCGACGCGAGCTGACGACGATCGCCGATGAAGCGCAGTGACGAGTCGATGTCGTCGACGACGATGAGCACTTCGCCGCGCTCGGCCAGCGGATGCACGCGGTCAACGCATTCACGCACCAGGAGATCGATGCCGAACTCGTCGACGGTCGGCGTGTCATTGCCTTCGATGCGACTGAGCGTGAGGAGGTCATCGACCATGTTGCTCACGCGAAACGATTCGCGGCGCACGCGTTCGGACAACCGCTGCACGATCGCCGGGTCGGTTTCGCCGGCCAACGTTTCGGCCAGCAACGAGAGCGCGCCGATCGGTGTCTTCAGCTCGTGGCTCACGTTGGCGACGAAGTCACGCCGAATCGAATCGATGCGTTGCAGCTCGGTGGTGTCGTCGATGACGCCGACGGCACCAAGCACATCGACCCCGTGGCGCAGCGGCACCGCGTGGACGACAAGGGTTCGCCTCGGGGGGCCGAACAGCTCGAGCGCGCGGTCACACGGCGTGCCAGCGCGCGCGATTTCGAGCAATTCACCAACGGCAGCTTCGACGAGCGCCTCGCCGTGGCGCGCACCGACGAACGATTCTGCATACGCGTTGCGAAACACGACCGTGCCTGTGTCGTCGCACACCACGGCGCCCTGGTGCATCTGACTCAGCGCAAGCTCGAGGCGCAACTCAGCCTGGCGCACACGATCGTCACGCTCGCGGGAGCGTTGCACCGACCGCTCGAGTTGCGCCATGGCGACATCGCTCGTGGTACGGCCGGGCGACGCATCTCCGAGCCGTTCGACTACGTCAAGCAGCCGCCGCACCGTGCGTTGTTGCAACCGCCACGCGATCAGAATGACGACGAGCGCGATTGCGGTGGCGATCGCCGCGAGCACATAGCCCATAGTCAGAGCTCTTCGATGTCGGCGCGGCGCTCGCGCGCCTCGGCACGCGCGGCGCCGGTGTGCTCGGGCAGCCAGCCGGTAACCATGTATTGGGTTCGCTCACCGATGTTGACCGCGTGGTCGCCGATACGTTCGTAGTAACGCCCGATCAGTGCCAGCTGCACCGCGATGTTCAGCGGAAGGTGCGATCCCTCGTTGGCGCGCATGATGGCCTGGATGTACTCAGCCTGAAGGTCGTCGAGCGCGTCGTCCATGTCGTCGAGCGCGGCACCGAGCGCTGCATCGCCGGTGGCATAGGCATCAACGGCGCGCCGAGTGAGCGTGTGGGCCTGCTCGCTCATCTGTTCGATGAGACCGCGAATACGCGGATCGATCGACGCTCCGTAGATGCGCCGCACGGTCTTGCAGATGTTGACGCTGAGGTCGCCTGAACGTTCGAGCTCCCAGTTGAGCTTCAACGCGGTCATCAGCGCACGCAGATCACCGGCCATCGGCTGTTGGAGCGCAAGCAGGCGTAGGCACTGCTCTTCGAGTTCGGTGGACTTCTTGTCGAGGACGTCGTCGTGATCGATGACGCGCTGCGCGGCCTGCAGGTCCATGTCGAGCAACGCCTGCGTGGCCCGCGGAATCGACTCAGTGACCAATGCGGCCAGCTGCACGATCTCGGCTTTCACGTCGTCGAGCGCGTGGTGAAAGCTCTTGCGCGACTCCTCGGGCACCCTGACCTCTTTCCCCCTCGTTTGC
>JAYUFA010000025.1:0-20209 GCA_043738925.1 Actinomycetota bacterium | reverse complement strand
CGGTCATGACGAACATGCTTCACAACCCCCTGTCCCGCACCCTTCAGGCTGGGCGTCACGCCGCCGCCACCATGAGCCGCGTTGCCGAGTCGACCATCACACCCGTTGTTGGCCCACTTGCTCGTCCGCTGGCATCGATGACGACCGCCGTGTGCCGCGCGGCCGAACTCGCTCCGGCGCTCGCCGCCGGCGCGTTCGATCGGTTGGGCGAACGCATTCCTCACGTGATCGCGAACCGCCTCCCCGCCACAAACGGTGATGTCGAGGCGCTTGCTGCGCGTGTAGTCCGCTTGGAATCGGTGCCCGAGGCGAAGTCCGGCGCGACTGCGAAGAACGTTCGAGGCGCGGCAGCGACAAAGACAAAGAAGGCCCGCGCCTGACCCGTGCCCGCGCCTGTCGAGGTACACCGTCCGCGAGGTACCCTCGCGCGGGCAGAGACGGTGAACCCGAAGGGCGAAAGGGCACGTTGGCGAGCGAACGCAATGCGTCCGTGTGGACGCAACGAATTGGCATCGGTGTCGTCATCGCGCTCGTCGCGGTGTTGGCTCTCCGCGTTGGCTCGAGCTCATCACAATCCGTTGCCTTTCGTGATCTGACCGTATGGTTGCCCTCCCTTTCGACCGGCGAGGTGGTCTTGGCGCATGCCGGCGCCGGGGCACACGGCGAGGTCGTGGCTCGGGTGAAAGCAGCCGAGCCCGGCGAACAGTTCCTTGTCACTCAGGGCGGTTCCGGTGCGGTCGTTCTCAACCGCACGAAGGGTGAAGTTGGCCTCATCGACGGCGTGACGTTGACGGTTTCGCAACGAGCCCCGCTTCCGGGGGTCGATGCCGGCGCTCAGCTGCTGTGGAGCGACGCTGGTGCTCGCGTCGTCACGGCCACGGCAGTCCATCACCTCGACCGCACCAGCGGCGTGCCGGCCGGAACGGTCGCACTGACTGCGCCAATCGCCCATGCCGTCGCCGACGCCACCGGCACGGTGTATGGCATTTCGCCGACCGGCCAGGTCATCGCCGTTGCGGCCGTGCAGAGCGTTGTCCCGCTCGCGACCTCTGCACAGCCGGCGGGACTCGTGGTCGCCGGCGGCGCGGCCTTTGTGATCGATCGCGACGGTCCGGGTCTGCATCATCTCGAAGGCGCGGTGGCGAACGGGCGACCATGTCTGAGCGGTGCGTTCACTTCCGGCAGCACCGTCAGCGCGGGCGGCTCGACCGCAGCCGGCGAGCAGGTCGTCGTTGTGGTCGACAGCGTCGGCGGGGTACGCATCTCCGACATCGCACGGGGTACCTGTTCCTCGTTGGCTCTGACGGCACCGGGTATCCTTGGGACGCCGGCAGTGGCCGGGGGCTTGGTGTATCTGCCCGTCCTCAGCACCGGCGAGATCATCGTCGTGAACGCCGCCGAGGGCACGACCGTGGGGCGTCCCTACAGCCTAGGTCTGCCGGCCGGTCGGGCTTTCGAACTCATCGAGCACGACGGCACGGTGTGGTTCAACGATCCGTTGGGTGCAAGCGCTGGCGTGCTCGGTCGAGATGGCGTCACGGTGCGCGTTGACAAGACCGTCGCGACCGCAGACGGCGTCGTCGGCCAGGGGAGCTCTGGGGGTCGCGGTGTCACCGGCCCGACCGGGTCGGGCAAGAGTGGCTCGGCCGGCACAAGCAGCGTGACCGGATCCAGCGGTCGCGCTGCCTCGGGCGCCACCGGTCGCGGCGGCGGCACCGAGACTGAGGATCCGAACGGACCGAAAGGCACCACGCCGTCGAACAACACCACAACGCCTGGCGGCTCAGCCGAACCGAACGCGTCGGCCGGCGGGGCCGGCGAGCGAAAGGGCCTCATCGCCGACTTCACCTACAGCGCCCGATCGGTGAAGGTCGGCCAGCCCATTACGTTCGTCGACACCTCTGCGGGAAACCCCACCGCGTGGACATGGGAGTTTGGCGACGGAACATTCGCGACGGGCCCCAAGGCCACCCATGCCTGGGCGCTGGCCGGGTCCTACAGCGTCACGTTACGCGTCGAGAACACCACGACTTCGGCGTCTGCCAGCATCGTGATCACCGTCATCGGCGATACCGAGAAGGCAAAGCCCCAGGCCGATTTCCGCTTCAGTGCGTCACGCGTAGAGGTCGGCCAGGCGGTGACGTTCACCGACCGCTCGACCGGCGCGCCGACCGACTGGCAGTGGAGCTTCGGGGATGGCTCCGGCGACAAGGGCGCGACCGCCAGCCACGTCTATCGGGCTCCCGGCGCTTATACCGTGACCCTTACCGCAACGAACGCCGCGGGCTCCGATACGTCGGCGCCCGCGCTGGTCACGGTCTTCGACAAGGTGGAACTGCCGGTTGCGGTCATCGGTGGCGGGGCGTCCACGGCGAACGTCGGTCAGTTGGTGGCGTTCTCGAGTCGATCGACCGGCAATCCGACCTCGATTTCGTGGACCTTTGGCGATGGCGCCAGCGCCTCGGGAGCGAGCGCTCAACACGCGTGGACCCGGTCGGGCGTCTATGCCGTCACGCTGCAGGTCTCGAACTCGGCGGGCAGTGCCACCGCTACGTCGTCGGTCACGGTGAGCGATCTCGTCTTGGCCCCGGTGAGCCGATTCACCGTCTCGCAGAGCAACGCCGAGGAAGGCCAGGGCATTCGCTTCCAGAGCTTGTCGATCAACAATCCGACGCAGCTCACCTGGGATTTCAACGACGGCTCGCCACCGGTTACCGGCGGTATCGTCACCCACGCATACACGCGCCCGGGCAGTTTCGCGCCGACACTTCGGGCCGAGAACTCCGCTGGCGCCGACGTTTCGACACAGCAGATCACGGTGGTCGCCCAACTTCCGGCTCCGGTCGCCGCCTTCTCCTTCGCGCCCAACTCGGTGACGACCAACACGGCGGTCGTGTTCACGGACGAGTCGAGCGGCGGAGCTGCCACATCATGGTCGTGGGATTTCGGCGACGGCGCCGCGTTGGTGGCGCAACGTAATCCCACGCACATGTTCGAACGCGTCGGCACATACGTGGTGCGGCTCAGCGTCACGAATGCCAAAGGCACGAGTGTGGCGCAGCGAAACGTCACGGTGCTGCCCTCGGCTCCTGAGCCGTCGTTCTCGTTCACGCCTGCCACACCCCAGGCCGGAGCACCAGTGCAGTTCAGCGACACCTCGGGTGGCGGCGTCGCGTCGTCGTGGCTCTGGAACTTCGGCGACAACGCGACGTCGACACAACGCAACCCTGCCCACACCTTCGCAGCCAACGGCTCTTACGACGTGCGGCTCACGGTGTCGAATGCCTCGGGGTCGGCTTTTGTCGTGCGCCGTGTCGACGTGAACCCGCCACCTCCGGTGTCCTCGTTCACCTTTGCGCCCATCGCCCCCACGACTGCCACGCCGGTGGTGTTCACCAACACGTCGTCTGGCGGATCTGCGAGCACCATTCGATGGGACTTCGGTGACAGTTCGCCGACATCGGGAGCAAGAAGTCCGTCCCACGGCTACGACACACCGGGCACCTATACCGTCCGGCTGACGATGGCGAACGTCACCGGATCGAGTTCGAGTTCCGAGACGATCGCGGTGACCGTACCCCCACCTGTCGCCTCATTCACCGTATCGACGCCCGCCGTCGCGGGTAGCGCCGTGTCGTTCACGAACACGTCGCAGGGTGGTCCATTCTCGGCGACCACCTGGGACTTCGGCGACTCGTCCGCTCCGTCGTCGGCCGTCAACCCAACGCACGTGTACGCCGCCGCGGGCACCTACACGGTGCGACTGACCGAGGTGAACTCGGGCGGCACGGCATCGATCACGGCCGGCGTGCGCGTCGTCGCGCCGATCGTCGCGGCATTCACGATCAGTTCGCCTCGTGTCGCCGGGCAGGCCATCACCTTCACCAACACCACAACCGGTGGGCCGTTCACCTCGTTCGTCTGGGACTTCGGGGACAGCTCAGCCACGGCATCGGGTGCGACCACATCGCATACGTATTCGGCGGCTGGGCCGTATGTGGTCACCCTCAGCGTCGTCGCGGCCAGCGGTGCAACCGACGACAAGGCAACCCCCATCACTGTGGCGGTGGCGGCACCGGTGGCGGCCTTCACCTTTGCCCCCGCTGCGAGTCCGGCGCGTACGATGACCTTTTCCAACACGTCAACCGGGTCACCGTTCACGACCGTGACATGGGACTTCGGCGACGGCTCACCGACCGGGTCGGGCGCTACCGTGATCCACACCTTCGGCGCGGGGACGAGCTTCGACGTGAAGCTCACGGTTACGAACGCGACGGCCACCAGCAACGTGATCCACACGGTTGCGATGGTGGCACCAACGGCGGGTTTTACCTTTAGCAACGGCACCGCGGCCCGCTCGGTGGACTTCACCAGCACGTCGAGCGGTGCACCTTTCGTGTCGGTCACGTGGGACTTCGGCGACGCTTCACCGACCGGGTCGGGCGCGTCACCGACCCACGTCTACACCGCCGCTCAGACCTACACGGTGAAGCTGACGGTCGTGAACGCCGTGGGCACGAGTTCGGTCACACACGATGTGGTGGTCACCTGATGGCTGCCGGGTCGCTTCGCCTAATGGCTCCTGCTCGGTGTCTCGTCGGTGCGACGGAACCGTCGTAGCGACCGCAGCGAGAGACGAGCCCGCCAGCGCTGACGGGTGTTCAACGTGATGGCCAGGTTCTGCTCGAACTCGAGCGCGCGGTTCCAAACACGCATCGCGACTTGCTCTTCGGGCGCGTTTCGGCCAAACACCGCGGCACCGACATCAGGAACCAGAAACGACAGTGGGAGCGCCGCGGCAGTGCCGTAGACCGCTTGCGTTGCCCGTGCGATCTCGCGGGGCGTCATGCTGGGAGCCACGGGGAAGTGCAGCTCGACGAGTCGATCGAGCACTTCGTCCCATGCTCCGACCACCCGTTCGGCTACCGGGCCGGTGGTCCGCCGTCTCCGCCGCCTGCGAGCTTTGAGCCCCAGGACGATGCCGCAGCCGATCGCCACCAACGCCAGTGCCCCGAGAAGCGATAGCACGACGGTCACCACGGTATGCCACCAGCCTGTTCCCTTGGCGGCATTCGGATTGGTCTCCGATGGCCCGAAGGGGTGCGGCGTTCGCTGTTCCCCTCCGCCGCCGGGGGTTACTGCCTCGCCGTTGTTCGCCGTGTCGGTCTTGGTTGGCGGGGCGCCGGCTCCGCTTGGTGTCGGGTCGAAGGCAACCCATCCGAGATTGTCGAAGTGCACCTCGGCCCACACGTGATAGTTCGCTGATGTGATGAACTCCAACGCTCGCGGTTGGCCATCGGTTTGGGCGACGAGCTTGTAGCCGACGACAACGCGAGTCGGATAGCCGAGCGTGCGGGCCATCACCGCGAACGCCGACGCGAATTGTTCGGCGCTACCGCTGCGATCGACCCGAAGGAACTGATCGAGGCGCCCGGCCGAGTGGCCGGCGGGACTGGCCGGGTCGAGCGCGAAGCCGGTACGCAGGTAGTTCGCGAGCTTGTCGAGCGTTTCGGCGGGAGATGTCGCGCCTGCCGTGGCTTCTGTCGCGATCCGACCGATGTTGGGTGGCAAACCGCCCGGCAGCGAGCGGTCGAGGTCGGTACCGGCGCTCGGTGTGACGATCGCGGCGCCAAGATCGGTCGGTGTTGCGAGCACGATGCGTGTTCGTAACTCGTAGCCGAGACCCTTGAGGCTGCCGGTTGCGAGGAGGTCATTGGTGCGGCTGTCAAAGCCGACCCCGCCGAGATCGATACGAGTCGGCGTGCCTGCTGACGGCAGCCACGGGTCCTCGAGATCGAGGTTTGAGAGCGTGAGAGTAACGTCACGCGCGGGTGGCACCGCACGGCTAAGGTTGCTGAGCACGGGACCTGCGATACGGTAACGGTCGTTCGTGGTCCAGCGCACGCCGTCGTATGCATCGAGTCGCACGATGGCGATACGGGCCACCTCGGTGACCTCGGCGCCGGACACGCGGATCTGAAACGCGGGTCGGGCAGGGCTTTGACCGACGATTCGTTTGTATTCACCGAGCGGGTCGTTGACACGTAACGGCTTGACGACATCGTCGCGGAGACTGCGCGGGTCGTAGGGGTCGCGGCGTGTCGTGACGTTGCCCACGAACGGCGCAACCGATGCGCACAGCGCGATCAGGGGTACGCCGAGGAACAGTCGGGCGCTGAGTAGCGACCGTGAGTGGAACTCCGTGATGCCGTCGGGTCTTGATCCAATGACGGTGCCAGTTGCCTTCGGGTCGGGCACCGCACGCACGAGAATCACCAAGAGGGCCAGAGCGATAAAGGCGCCGATGTGCCAAAAGCTCGGCGGGTGACGCGATGCCACGACCGGCAATGCCAGCGTGAACAGCGCGATCGGGGCGAGCAACGGCACCGCCGGGAGCGGGCTGCGTCGGCACAACTCGACTGCGACGGCGGCGGTGAGCCACGCGGCAAGGGTTACGAATACTCGGGCGAGGGGCTGATTCACCAAGGGGAGTTCGTCGCCCAACAGTGCGGCGAAGCCATCGATGGCCCCCTGGCGAAGGCCGTTGATGGTGTCGCCCCCCGGTACGACGCCGCCCGCCAACGTGCCAACCAGGATCGTGTAGGAAACGAACAGCAGGGCAACGACAGCCGACAGGCTCAACGACCAGCGCAGCGCAAGACCCCGATGCCCTGCGACGACGGCGAGAACGGCCGCGATCACGATGCCGCTGATGGTCGGCGCTGCAAAGGTGCGGACCGTCGAAAAGGCGGGTCGGAAAACCGCCGCCGCGACCCAACAGGTCGCGACGATGAGCAGCGTTTCGAGCCAGAGAAGGCGCCTGGTGCCGCCAGGAGCGATGCCCGGCGCGGCCGCCACGTCGGGCAGATCGGCATCGATCTCGGCCAAGCGGGAGATACTCATCTCAGCGAGCCCGTCGATTCCAGGCGCGAGCGAACTCGGCGGTGTGCTGAGCGTTGATGAGTACTCCACCGGCCGACAGATGGATCTCCCCCGTCGCCAGCGTGCCGAAGCGGGCGATGGTGGTGATCTCAAACCGATCGCGCAGCGGTGAGAGAAAGGCGAGGTCGCGCGACGAGCACCTGCCGGTCACCACCGCGAGCGATGCGCCGCCCGGATCGCGCCCGATGCGACGCACGGCGTGCTCGATGGAGCCGACGGTCGACGGGACCAACGCGGCGAGCTTGTCGAAAACCGCGGCGCGACCTATTCCATGGCTCAGACTCGTTCCGCAGGTCGTTTCGAGCCGGAACGGGAATCGACGCAGCATGGATGCGATGACGATCGACGCGGTGGCCTCGACGGCCTCCTCGAAGGAGTCGTCGTCATGAACGCTGCCACGGGTGTCGAGCACGACCAAACTGCGCGGCTGGTGGCTGTCGATGTTGTGGCGCACCATGAGCGTGCCCGTACGTGCGTAGCTGCGCCAGTGCATCAGCCGCAGGTCGTCGCCCTCGACGTATTCGCGCAGATTCTGGAACGTGATGCCGCCCTCGGGTGCGTCGCCGAGATCGGGGCCGTCAAGGTCGCGATGTAACCCACTCGGGAAAGGGTTCAGCGGTAGGACGCGGGGGTGCACGTAAAGCGTTGCCTCGTCGCGCTGTTGCTGGCCGATATGCAGGAGCCCGAACGGGTCGGACCGGCTCACGAGCAACGGGCCAACCTGATACACGCCACGATGGTCGGTTGGTAGCGGCTGGTGAACCGTCTCGTTCGCCCCGGGTTCGAGCGCCGGCAGCGATACCGGTATCAGTCGGCTCCCGAAGGTTTCCATGGCGATACCGCCGGCGGTGCGCCGCCGCGATCGATTCACGATGTGCATCTCCGAGGTGGCGTAGCCCCCCACCGTGACGCGTTCGGGGCTGACGATACGCGTGGCGTCGACCCGTGGGCGTCGGATGACCCACACTGCGGCGACGCCGAGTACCGCCAAGAACGCGCAGCCGATCGCCGTGAGCGCGTCGTAGCCGAAGATCAGCCCGCCGACCGTTGTGGCGAGAGCGAGAGCGAGGACGGTACGACCGTTGCCGGTCAACACGGGGGCGCGACCAGTGACTGCGACACCATCTGCCTCAGGCGTCGTCGCGACGTTTGGGGACTGGAACCGACTTGACCACCCGATCGAGGAGTTCGGCGACGGTGATGCCGGCCAACTCGGCCTCGGGCGACAGCATCATGCGATGACCGAGCACGAACGGGATCAGTCGCTTGACGTCGTCGGCGTTGACGTACGGGCGGCCGTCTGACGCCGCAACGGCCTGGGATGCACGTGTGAGCGCTACTGAACCGCGCGGGCTCACGCCCAGGCGTAACTGGGGGAGTTCACGAGTGGCCCGGACGATAGACACGATGTATTGGCGAATGGCGGGCGATACGAACAATCGCTCGACGACGTTGCCCATACGTTCAACATCGCGGGTGGACACCACCGGGCTCAAGTGCACGGGCCGTCGGCGCGATCCCGACTGTTCGACGATCTCCATCTCTGCCGCTCGATCGGGGTAGCCAACCGAGATGCGCATCAGGAATCGATCGACCTGAGCTTCGGGCAGGTTGTAGGTGCCCTCGTGCTCGATCGGGTTCTGGGTCGCGATGACGAGGAACGGGTTGGGCACGGGATAGCTACGGCTGTCGATCGTGACCTGATACTCGGCCATCACTTCGAGGAGCGCCGATTGTGTCTTCGGTGACGCGCGGTTGATCTCGTCGCCGAGGACGATGTTGGCAAACACACCGCCGGGCCGGAACTCGAACTGGGACGACTGTCGGTTGAAGATCTGGACACCGGTCACGTCGGTCGGTAGTAGGTCGGGGGTGAATTGGATGCGGTTCCAGGTGCCGTCGATGGACTCGGCCAGGGCCTTGCCCAAGCTGGTCTTGCCGACGCCCGGCACGTCCTCGATAAGGAGGTGGCCTTCGGCGAGCATGCAGCACAACGCCAGTCGAATCACCTCCGTTTTGCCGCGGATCACGCGCTCGACGTTGTCAACCACGGTGGCGAACTTGCGCGCGAACTCGTCCGCCTCTTTGTCATGGACCGGTGTCTCGCTCGTGCTCACGCAATACTCCTCGATAGGCGACGTGGCGGTGCGTCGCCCGCGGGCGGCCGGTAATGGAACGTGGGTGACCCGGAAAACCGGAGTGACCGCACATGCATCGGGTAGAAAGGATGAGCGCGTCGCGGAGAACCGTTGTGCGCTCGAGAAAGGGCACTGCCACGTTACCTCGGCGGCGACTCGACGCAGAGCTTGTCAGCCGCGGGCTCATTGCGACGCGCGAGCAAGCGCGTGTCGCGATCAGCGACGGTCGTGTGCTGGTCGCGGGCTCCGTCGCGGTCAAACCTGACCGGCAGGTGGCACGTGGCGAGCCAATCGTCGTTGTCGGCCATGGCCCACGTTTCGTGGGGCGAGGCGCGTTGAAGCTCGACGCGGCGTTGGGACGCTTCGGACGCGAGGTAGCCGGATTGCGAGCGATTGACGTGGGCGCGTCGACCGGCGGCTTCACCGACTGCCTACTGCAGCGCGGCGCGACCGAAGTGGTGGCGATCGATGTCGGGTACGGACAGTTGCACGAGAAACTGCGCTTGGATCCTCGAGTGCGGTCCCTCGAGCGCACGAACGTGCGCGACCTCGCCGCCGAAGCGGTTGGCGGCCCCGCCGCGATCGTCGTTGTCGATGTGTCGTTCATCTCGCTGCTGACGGTTGCGCCGGCGCTCATGCGGCTGCTCGCTCCCGACGGTGACCTCGTGGCGTTGGTGAAGCCGCAATTCGAGGCGGGTCGCGTCGAGGCATCGCGGGCCAAGGGAGTGCTGCGCGATCCGGAGTTGTGGCACCGCATCCTGGGTGAGGTTCGCGACGGGCTCGTGGGGCTGGACGCCGTGGTGATGGATGTGATGGCGTCGCCGATCACGGGTGCGGCGGGCAACGTCGAGTTTTTGTTGTGGGCACGTCGCGGCGATGCTGGGTGCGATGACGGGGCACTTGATGATGCGGTGGCCGCAGCGGTCAGGCTTGTCGAGGAGAAGGCGAGAAGGAAGCAGTGAGCCGCACGGTGCGGGGCGGTAAGCCCCGCCAGAAGGCGAAAGGGAAACAGTGAGCCGCACGGTGCGGGGCGGTAGGCCCGCCAGAAGGCGAAAGGGAAGCAGTGAGCCGCACGGTGCGGGGCGGTAAGCCCCGCCAGAAGGCGAAAGGGAAACAGTGAGCCGGATTGGGGTGGTTTTTCCAGAGGATCGTCCGGCTGCTGCGGCGACGGCGGCCGAGATCGTGGCGCGTTTCGGCGACGAGGTGCGCGTCGCGTCGCTCGCCGATGATGTGTCATGGGGCGAGGGTTTGGACCTGGTCGTGAGCCTGGGTGGTGATGGCAACATGTTGCGGGCGGTTGCGTTGATCGCGTTGCACGATGTCCCGATCCTCGGTGTGAACTTCGGCCAGCTTGGCTATCTGACCGTTGTGGAGCCGTCCGAGGTCCATGGTGCTATCGAACGGGTGCTGCGGGGCGACTTCATGATCGAGCGCCGCATGTTGCTCGAAGTGCGTTTGCGGATGGCCGATGCCGATCTCGATGGGCGGGTCTTTCACGCGTTGAACGAGGCGGTGTTGGAGCGAACGGCGACATCGAACACGGTGCGCATCGGTGTGACGCTCGACGGTGCGTTCTTCACGTCGTACGCGGCAGACGGCATGATCGTCGCAACCCCCACAGGCTCGACCGCTTACGCCTTCAGCGTTCGTGGGCCGATCATCGCGGCGACCCATCGAGCCATGCAGCTCACGCCCGTTTCGCCGCACATGCTCTTCGATCGCACGATGGTGCTCGAGCCCGACACCCAGGTACGTCTCGATGTGCGTGGTGGTCGTCCGGCGTCACTGTCAGTGGACGGGCGTACAGTGGGGACGTTGCAGGACGGCGATGCCATCGAGTGCACGGCGTCGCGGCACACATTGCAACTCGTCACCTTTGGCCCGCGCGATTTCCACGCCGTGCTCAAGGCGAAGTTCGGTCTGAACGATCGCTGATCGGGTCGTTCACTTTCGGTCGCGGTCGTTCAAAGGGGTCTTGCATGTTGGTCGAGTTGGCGATCTCCGACCTCGGCATCATCGAGTCGTCTTCGTTGGTGTTCGGCGAGGGGATGACCGCGCTCACGGGCGAGACCGGTGCCGGCAAGACGATGGTGGTCGAGGCGATCGACTTGTTGATGGGCGGGCGCGCCGAATCACATATGGTGCGTCGGGGCGCAGCCGAGGCGGTGGTCGAGGGCCGGTTCGTACTCGGTGAGGACGAGCATGTGCTGCGGCGCGTTGTTCCGCGCGATGGCCGATCTCGCGCCTATGTCGACGGTCGGTTGGCTACGGTCGCCGCGCTCGCCGAGTTGGGGTCGTCGCTGGTCGACTTGCACGGCCAGCACGCCCACCAGTCGTTGTTGTCTCCCGCAGTGCAGCGCGCCGCGCTCGACCGTTTTGGCCGCGTTCCCGTGGGTGAGCTCACCGAGGCGAGGGCCGCGGTGGCCGCCATTGAGGCCGCGCTTGCTGACCTTGGCGGTGACGAGCGGGCGCGCGCCCGCGAGATCGATCTGTATCGATTCCAGGTCGACGAGTTGCACTCGGCCGCGCTGGCCGACCCCGACGAGGACGCCGCGCTCGACGACGAGGAGGACATCCTGGCCGACGCCGGACGGCACCGTGACGCGGGTGCCTCCGCGGTTGATCTGCTCATTGCCGATGGCGGTGCAGCTGACGCGATCGGCGCGGCGCTCGCGCTGCTCGATGCTCGCTCCCCGTACGTTGTTCTCGCGGCTCGCTTGGCGTCGGTATCGGCCGAGGTGCGTGACGTTGCGGGTGAGTTGCGCGCGGTGACTGAGCGCATCGACGAGGATCCCGAGCGGCTCGCCACGGTGCGGGCGCGTCGCCATCTGTTGCGCGAACTTCGGCGGAAGTACGGCGCGTCGTTGCGCGACGTGATCGCGTACCAGCGCGAGGCCGAGGGTCGCCTCGATGAACTGTTGTCGCATGATCTGCGGGCCGCCGACCTTGATGCTCGGCGCGTCGCGGCCACAGCCGTGTTGGTGGCGAAGCAGCAGGTCATTGCCCACGCTCGACAGGCTGTCGCGCCGGCGTTGGCGGCGGCTGTGCATGGTCACCTCGGTGAGTTGGCGATGCCGAAGGCGCGTCTCTCGGTGAGCGTTGATGGGGTAGCAGGCGAAGATGTGCGATTGTTGCTCGCGGCCAACCCAGGCAGCGAATTGCTACCGCTCGCGAAGGTGGCATCGGGCGGCGAACTTGCGAGGGCGATGTTGGCGCTGCGCCTCGTGCTCACGGCGGGCCCGCCAACCCTGGTGTTCGACGAGGTCGACGCGGGCATCGGCGGCAGTGCGGCGTTGGCAGTGGGTCGTTCGTTGGGCGCATTGGGTCGCACCCACCAGGTGCTCGTGGTCACCCATCTCCCGCAGGTCGCGGCGTTCGCCGATCATCATGTGGTCGTCACCAAGCACGACGATGGTATTCGTACCGTTTCATCGGCCACAGTGCTTGCTGACAAGGAGCGTGTGCTGGAGTTGTCGCGCATGCTCTCGGGCTCGGAGAGCGCGGCCGCGCGCAAGCACGCGCGCGAGTTGTTGGAGTCGGCGCAGGTCGCCCGCTTCGGCATGACACAGGAGCCGAGTCGTGAGGCGACCCGACGATAGCGGTGCCGAGCCGCGCGATCACACCGCGCGCGCCTGCGTCGCCGGTAGGGTGAGCTTCCGTGACCAAACACATCTTCGTCACTGGTGGCGTCGCCAGTTCGCTCGGCAAAGGACTCACGGCCTCCTCGCTCGGACGCTTGCTGAAATGTCGTGGCCTCCGAGTCACGATGCAAAAGCTCGATCCGTACCTCAACGTCGATCCGGGCACCATGAACCCGTTCGAGCACGGTGAGGTGTTCGTCACCGAGGACGGGGGCGAGACCGACCTTGACCTTGGCCACTACGAACGCTTCATTGACGAGAACCTGTCGCGGGCGTCGAACGCCACGACGGGTTCGATCTATTCGGCCGTGATCGCGTCCGAGCGGCGCGGCGACTATCTGGGTCGAACCGTGCAGGTGATTCCGCATATCACCAACGAGATAAAGGAGCGAGTGCGGCGTCTCGCTTCCGACGATGTCGATGTGGTGATCACCGAGGTCGGTGGCACGGTGGGCGACATCGAGATTCTGCCGTTTCTCGAAGCGATCCGGCAGTTCCGTCTCGACGTCGGTCGCAACAACGTTTGCTACGTGCACGTGACGCTGGTTCCCTTTATCGGGCCGTCCGGCGAGCAGAAGACCAAGCCGACGCAGCACTCGGTCACTGAGCTACGCGCGCGGGGTATCCAGCCTGACGCGATCGTGTGTCGCAGTGAGCAGCCGCTGTCGGATTCGTTGAAGCGCAAGATCTCGAATTTGTGCGACGTACCGGTCAACGCCGTTTGCAACGCGGCCGACGCGGACTCGTTGTACGAGATCCCGCTCGTCCTGCACGACGAGGGTCTCGATCAGGTGGTGTGCGAGCTGCTCGGGTTCGATGACCGGCCGCTCGACCTGTCCGAATGGCGCGACCTGTATCGCAAAGTACGGGCTGTCAAGGGTGAAGTGCGCATTGGTCTCATCGGCAAGTACGTGTCGCTCGTCGATGCGTATCTTTCGGTGGTCGAGGCGCTCAACCATGGGGGTATCCATCACGGCGTGAAGGTGGAGATCGAATGGATTCAGGCCGAGCAGGTCGAGGCGCTGTTGGCAGAGGGTAAGTTGCGCGATCTCGACGGCATCGTGATCCCGGGCGGTTTCGGTGAACGCGGCGTCGAGGGCAAGATCACCGCGGCGAAGTTCGCACGTGAGCGCGATATCCCTTGCCTGGGGCTGTGTCTTGGCCTACAGGTGATGTGCGTCGAGTACGCCCGCAACGTGTTGTCAATGCCCGGCGCAAATTCCACCGAGATGGATGCGATGACACCGTTCCCGGTGATCGATCTGATGGAGTCGCAGCGCGGGGTCACCACCAAAGGCGGCACGATGCGTCTCGGCGCATACATCGCGCAGCTGAAGCCTGGCTCGCAGGTTGCACGCATCTACGGCGAGGAGGTCGTCTCCGAACGCCACCGCCATCGCTACGAGTTCAACCCGCGGTTTCGCACTCGCTTCGAGGCTGCCGGTTTGGCATGCAGCGGCACGTCGCCCGACGGCACGCTCGTCGAGTTCGTCGAGTTGCCTACGCATCCGTTCTGGGTGGGCACCCAGGGCCATCCCGAGTTCAAGAGCCGGCCGAATCGGCCGGCGCCGTTGTTTCGGGAGTTCGTGGCGGCAGCGGTTCGTCGCGCCGAGGGGCGGAACCCGCATCTGCCGATGTCCACACCAGAGGTTGCGTCGTCGGGCACGGTCTGAGCCGTGACCGCCACGTTCCTCAAAGGTCCCGAGCGGGTCATCTACGACGGCCACGTCATTCAAGTCGCCGTGGGCACCTTTACGGCGCCAAACGGCGAGATCGTCGAGCGTGACCTCATCCACCATCCAGGCGCGGTGGCGGTGGTGCCCATCGACGGTGATGAAGTGATCCTCGTACGGCAATATCGCGCCGCGCTCGGTCTGTACCTTTTGGAGATCCCCGCGGGCAAACGCGACGTGGCTGGCGAACCGCCGATCGAGTGCGCTCGTCGCGAGCTGGCCGAGGAGATCGGCATGGAAGCTGCGTCGCTCGTGGAAGTCGCGAGTTTCTTCAACTCCGCCGGCTTTTGCGACGAGCTGAGTCACGTGTTCCTGGGCACGGATCTCTCGCCGGTGGAGTCGCAAGCACACGGCCTCGAAGAGGAGTACATGACCGTCGAGCGGCATCGCCTGGAGGCCGTGCCCGCGATGATCGCGAACGGTGAGATGCGCGATGCGAAGTCGATCGTCGGGCTGCTTTTGGCCTTGCGCCAACGAGGCCGCTGACGATGGCTCGCGGGGCGGCATCAACGATCGATCCGTCGATCGACCCGCACGCGCTGTCGCTCGTCGCTGAGGAGTTCCTCATCTGGCTGGCGGTCGAGAAGGGACGTTCCGCAAACACGCTTGCGGCCTACCGGCGTGACCTTTTGACGTATGAGCGATACCTGGGCAAGCGCGGTCAGGCGGTTGTCGACGCCGGCACCGATGACGTGATTGCGTACGTCAACGACCTGCGTACGCGTGGGCTTGCGCCGTCGAGCGTGGCGCGCATGTCGGTCACCGTACGCGGCATGTACAAGTTCTTGTTGACCGAAGACCTCGCGGTCGATGATCCGTCGGCCGATGTCGAAACACCGCGCGTGCCACGGGGGCTACCCAAGGCACTTACCGAGCAGCAGATCACCTCGCTGCTTGACGCAGTTACCGGAAACGATGCGTACGCGCGGCGTGACCGTGCCGTGCTCGAGGTGTTGTACGGCTGCGGACTTCGCATCTCCGAGCTGTGCGGCTTGTCACTCGGCGACGTCGACCTTGCCGCTTGCCTCGCGCGGGTCTTCGGTAAAGGCTCGAAGGAGCGGGTCGTTCCCGTGGGACGCTGCGCGGCGAAAGCACTCGATGAGTACCTCGGCGCGAACGGTCGCGGCGCGCTCGAACCGCTGCGGTGGAAGCGCCGCGGCGACGAGCAGGCAATCTTCTTGAACACACGTGGTGGCCGTATGTCACGCCAGGCGGTGTGGAGCGTGGTGCACAAGCATGGTGCGAGCGCCGGCCTGGACCAAGTGCTCACACCGCACGTGCTGAGGCACTCCTGCGCCACGCACATGCTCGACCACGGTGCCGATATCCGCACGGTGCAAGAGTTGCTGGGGCATGCGTCGATCACGACGACGCAGATCTACACCAAGGTCTCGACCGAGCGATTGACGGCGGTGTATCGCGAAGCGCATCCGCGCGCGAAGGGACGCGTGGCCTGATGAGTTCGTGGGGTCATCTGACGCGGCGCTTCGTAGGGTCACTGCGGCCGGGCGGGCCGTCGAGTGTTGATGCAGCGTGGGTTGCGTCGGTGTTGTCGGCCGAGGAACTCGCGCTGTGGGCGCGCATGTACGGCCCTGACCGCCGACATTGCGTTCAGGTAGCGCGTGACGTCGAAGCCGCCCTCGGTGATCTGGCAACGGCGCCGGTGCTCGCCGCGGCGTTGTTGCACGATGTCGGCAAAGTTAACTCGGGCCTGCGTACGTACGGCCGCGTCGTCGCCACCCTCACCATAAAAATGGTCGGCCGGACCGACGTGATCGCGTGGCGGCGCGGTCGAGGCATCCATCGACGCATTGCGCTGTACGCCTTGCATCCACAACTTGGTGGTGACCTGCTTTCGCTCGCGGGGAGCGACGCATTGACGGTGGCGTGGGCGCGAGAACATCACGAGCCGACCGCGTCATGGACCGTGCCACGGGCGATAGCCGACGTGCTCGACCGCTGCGACAACGACTGAGGTTTCGAACGCAAACCCAAAGGGCTGTGGTCAGGATACGAGATCAGCCTCGAGCGGCCTGAGCGTCGACAAGGACTCGGATTGCTCCGAAGAGGTCGACGACATCTTGGTAGCGCGTGCCCGGGTCCCAAATCGACTGGGTGATGTTGATCGCAATCGCCGTGTGGTCGCTTGCCGCGTACTCGATTTCGGTGGTGGAGCCGCCGAACCCGATCGCCGCGAAGTCCGTGGCGCCGCGACTGTTGGGGATGCACGGGCAGTAGCCAATGACGCCGGCGCCGAGCGCCGAGGTGGGGTCGATCGTGGTCGCGGCCGCCCACGATGCGTCACTGATGTTCTTGTGGAGGGCCAAATAGTCATACGCCCACGTGGCGAGGTCGGCGACGTCGGTGATCACTCCGCCGGTCGAGAAGTTCGGGTTGCCTGGGGTCGCGGCAGCATGAGTGGTCGAATGGAGACCGAGCGGCTCGAGGATCGAGGACGACAGCAGTTGGTCATACGACTTGCCGGTGACCTGCTCGAGCAGCAGCCCGAGCACGAGGTAGTTGCTACTCGAATACGCGCGCTTTGTGCCGGGTGTGAACTGGCGTGGTTCGGCGAGAACCGCGGCCATGGCGCTCATGACGTCAGTGATCGAGTTGGGATTCGCCAGGTATGCCCTGGTGTCGCGGTAGGGCATCAGGCCAGTCGAGTGGTTGAGGAGCATGCGAAGCGTAAGACCACTCGTGTCGAGCTTGGGCAGCGACGCGATCTTGGGCAACGGTCCGTCGAGCGTCAGTTGGCCGCGGTCGACGAGTTGATATATCAGTGAGGCTGTGAAGGTTTTGGTGATGGACCATGTGTCAAAGCTGTCGTTCACCGTCAGGGCCTTTCCGGCTGCACTCGTACCGACGGCGCCCGACCAAGTGATAGTGCCATTCCTGGCAACGGCGACTTGCGCTCCTTCGACGCCAGTGGTTGCGAGCCAGCGGCTGATCAACTGCGTCATCGCGGTGTTTGTGGTGGCGTCGCCGACCGCCGCGGTTTGGCTTGTTGACGATGCTGCCGACACCGCCGACAGCGCGAGAGAAGAAGAGAAGGTCGACGCACCGGTTGTTGTTGCCGTGAGTACCGGCGTCGGTGGCTGTTGTGACGGTGCCGGCGGCCTGGATACGGTCGCAGCGCTTGCCGCGTCGAGCGGCACAAGCGCCACGCTGCTGAGCCCGACCAGTGCAAACAGAGCAGCACCCGCGAACGCGATGGTGCCGGAGCGGCGTGGGTGCGCGGCGAGCGGCGCCGGCCACAGCGCGCTGCTGCGTTGCGCTGCGAGGTCTTCGATCCATCCGAACGCGGTAACCAGCGCGACGGTGCCGACCGCCGTCAGGGCGAGCAGCGACACGCTGAACAGGCCATACGGCAGCTTGAACGGTATGCGCCACAACAGTTGATATGCGGTGATGATTGCCGCCGAGTGCCACAGGTACACGGTCATCGAGCGGCTGTTCATCCCTTTGATCAGCGACGCCATTGGCCGGGTCGCCGCGACGCGCTCGACATGCGGCGCCAACGCCAGCGACAGCGACAGCCATGCGAAGCCAATCAGCAGGTGCGCGGGGTGCGAGTCGTTCACGACGCCGTTGTGCACCGGTTGCGTGAGCACCCACGCGGCGCCGCCAACCCCGCCGGTGATCGCCGCGGCCGCCCAGACGCCGCGACCAAGTTGCGCGAGGCGGCCATCGCGATGCAGGAATCCGAGGCTGACGAAGATTGCGTACAACGCGAAGTCGCCGATGATCCACGGCGCCCGCGTCTGCTGCAAGGGCCAAGCGGGATGGCGAGCGGCAAGATCGAGTCCGAAGACGGCGACGAGCAACACCGTGAACGTCGTGGCAGGTGCACGGCGGACGACCCGCAGTAGGAGTGGAGCGCTCAGCACGATCCACAGCAGTGCTCGGAGGTACCAGAGCGGTGACGACAGCCAGCCGGCCTCCCATGGGGATCCCTTGGGGTCGACCAGCGGGATGAGCCATGAGGCAAGCGCGTTCTTGGGCACCGTGGTGGCCGGCCCGGGTTCGATGCGGGCGGCCACCGCCATGACGCAGAACGCGACCGCCGTGAACAGCCATAGCGGTACGAGCATGCGGCGAAGCCGATCGAGGATCGTACGGGGGCCGCCGTGACGGTCGATCGAGCGGGCGAGCAGGCTGCCGGTGACGAAGAACATCGCCGGCACTGCGGACACGAAATAGGTGATGACTGCTGCGCCGAACGCGTGCCAGATGATCACCCGCAGCACGGCAAGTGTGCGGATCGCGTCAAGGAAACCCTCGCGCTCGTGTGCTGCACCGGCCATGGCTCAAGAGTTCACCGCGGCAGTGTGAACCGGGTAAGAGCGGAAGGTGAGGATTGTGTGAACGCGGGCTCAGCCGGCGAGAAAGCCCATGTTGGCGCGGGCACGCGCCAACACCGGAGCGGCGACCCCGCGGGCCTTGGCGGCGCCGGTGGCGAGCAGGCGCGCGGTCTCGCCCGGATCGTCGGCGAGTTCGGCGAACCGTGCTTGAATCGGTTGCAGCGTTTCGATCACCGCGGCCGCAGTGTCCTTCTTCAGTGCACCATATTGCGTGTAGTCGTGGGCAATATCGTCAGGACCGCGCCCGGTGCACGCGGCGAGGATCGACAAGAGATTCGACACGCCAGGTTTGGCCGCGACGTCATAGCGAACCTCGCTCTCGGTGTCGGTGACGGCGCGCATGATCTTCTTCTCGACAGCCTTTGCGTCGTCGAGCACGTTGACCGTGCCCTGGGGCGAGTCGGCCGACTTCGACATCTTGTTGGTGGGCGTCTGGAGGTCCATGACGCGCGCGCCGGCGCGGGGAATCGCGGCCTCCGGAACGACGAATGTGGTGCCATAGCGGGCGTTGAAGCGCACCGCGACATCACGGGTGAGCTCGAGGTGCTGACGTTGGTCGTCACCGACCGGCACGCGATCAGTGTCGTAGAGCAAGATGTCGGCTGCCATCAAGGCCGGATACGTAAAGAGGCCGCCGGAGATGAACTCGGCCCGCTTGACCTTGTCTTTGAACTGCGTCATGCGGCTGAGCTCGCCATACGCGACCGTGCATTCGAGGAGCCAGGAAAGCTCGGCGTGTTCGTGCACTTGACTCTGCACGAAAAGCGTACAAACGGTTGGATCAAGGCCCATGGCCATCAGCATTTGTGCCATGCGCAGCGTGCCGTCGCGGAGCTCGGCGGGAGCTTTCGGGATGGTGATCGCGTGGAGATCGACGATGCAATAGACCGAGTCGGCCTCGTGCTGATCGGTCACCCAGTTGCGAACCGCCCCGAGCAGGTTGCCGAGGTGGACCTCACCGGTCGGCTGTATGCCGGAGAACACGCGCGCCATGGCCGGTCAGGGTAGTGGTCGCCCACGACGACCGGGCACGCTTTCGCGTAGTGCGCGCACTGGGAACGCTGCTCGGGACGATGACCGACCGCGAGCGAGTACGTCGTCGTCACGTAACTGGCGCCGACCTATCGCCGGGTCGCATTGCCTATCGGCTCGTGCTCCGATCACGCGCTGCTGCGTAGGCCGCGAGGCAGCGGGCTCGCGCGACCTTGTGGTCGACCAACGGCGGGGGATAGTCCGGGGGTAGTTCCGCGGCGTCGAGTAACCAAGGCTCGTGAACGCGGCGCGCATCGACCGTTCTCAATTCGGGTATCCAACGTTTCACGTAGGTGCCGTCCGCATCGAAACGCTTCGCCTGTGTCGTGGGGTTGAAGACACGAAAGTACGGAGCGGCG
>JAYUFA010000024.1:0-2905 GCA_043738925.1 Actinomycetota bacterium | reverse complement strand
GCTTGCGCGCTCGGATCGAACGTCGTGTGGATGCGCAGACCACCGGCGAAGATGGCCTCGATGCGTTTGGCTTGCGTGTCGCCGAGCGCCGGCAGCTTGAGGAGCTGCTGCTTCACTTCCTCGAGGAAGTAGCCGTCCTCCAAGTTGTCGAGCGAGGACCGTTGCTCGGTGCGTATCGCGGGCAGTGGCGCCTGTTCGTACTGCTTGCGCTCGGCCGCGGTGATGTATCCCTCTTCTTCGACGCGCCGCAGGGCGAGGCGACGTTGGCGCTGCGCGCCGTCCGGATTGCGAGTCGGATCAAGGCTCGACGGACTCGAGATCAAACTGGCCAACAAGGCTGACTCGGGCCAGTCGAGGTCTTTCGGCGCCTTGTCGAAGTACACCTTGGCCGCCGTCTGCACGCCGTACGCGCCGGCACCGAAGTACACCGTGTTGAGATACAGCTCGAGGATCTGCCGCTTCGACATCTGGTCCTCGAGGCGTAGAGCGAGCGCGGCTTCGGGGATCTTGCGGTCGACCTGTTGACGGTTGTCGTCGAGCACAAGGTTCTTCACAACTTGCTGCGTGATCGTCGAGCCGCCCTGTGAGATCGAGCCTGCGTTCACGTTCGTGATGAGTGCCCGAACGATGGATCGCGCGTTGACGCCGTTGTGGACGTAGAAGTCGGCATCCTCGACGGCCAAGATCGCGTCGACCGTTTTCTCCGAGATGTTGTCGAGCGTGATGAGCTCGCGATTTTGTGGTCCGTGCAATGTGCCGACATAAGAGTTGTCGGCTGCGAATACGAACGAGTTGTTTGCGAGCTGGTCAACCTTCACCTTCGACGATTGCGCATCGTTCGCCTGAAGGAACTGATGAAGCGTTGGAGTCAAGGCCGCGACAGTGAGCGAGGTCGCGATCCCTGCGAGCACGAGCACCGCGATGAATCGACAGAAAAGCGTGAGCGCGCGCACAACGACAAAACCCTACCGGCGGTGTGTCCGCGCAACGTGTCACGCGGAGCGCCGACGCGGTGGCCACAAACCGCACGCACATGAACGAAAGGCGTACAAAAAGGCGAAGGACCCGCCAGTGGGGGGCAAAGGCGGGCCCTTCGAGACTGTCTCACCCTGGGGGAGGGCTCCAGTCATGCGCACGTTCGGTGGGGGAACCGAACGGCGGTCTGTGTGATGATCATCGTATCGGCCAAAGGTCCGCCGTCTTGAGCAATTCGCCGTGACAAGGGCCACGGAATACGCCAGCGCGGGCGTCCACACCGATACATGTCTTCATCTGGCACATGCCGTCATGCGGTCTGCGAAGATGCATCGGCACCGAGGGGGCAGCGTGACCAACTACAAGATCATCGATTGCGACACCCACATCACCGAACCTCCAGGGGTGTGGGTCGATCGAGTGCCGGCCAAGTATCTCGACCGAGTGCCTCACGTGGTGCGCAACGCCGAAGGCAAGGACGTGTGGATGCTCGACGGTGTTCAGATCTACACCGCGGGCCTCACCGCCACTGCAGGTTGGCACGAGCCGTTCCCGAGCGGACCGCCCACCTACGAGGAGATGCACCCCGCGGCGCACGATCCGCATGCCCGCTTGCAGTTGATGGACGCCAACGGCATATGGGCGCAGGTGCTCTACCCGAACGTTGCGGGCTTCGGCAGCCAGCGCTTCTTGCAAATTCCAGACGACGAGTTGAAGCTCATCTGTGTGCGCGCGTACAACGACTTTTTGCGCGACTGGGCATCGGCCGATAGCCGTCGGCTGATCACCATCATGTCGATGCCGTACTGGGACGTCGACGCATGTGTGCGCGAGGTCGAACGCGGCGCCGCTCTTGGTCACCGCGGCATTCTCTTCACCGGCGAGCCGCAACGATTCGGCTTGCCGTTCCTCGGAGAGCGTCACTGGGATCCGCTGTGGTCGGTCGCGCAGGAAGCCGGGCTCGCGGTGCACTTTCACATCGGCAGCGGCGATATTGGTGGCGTGTTCTCACCCGAGCGCATCGCGGCGCACGGCTCCGCGTCGACCTATGCGCTCAGCTCGGTTGACCTGTTCTTGAAGAACGGTGTGCAAGTGGCAGACCTGTTGACCAGTGGTGTGTTGCCGCGCTTTCCGGAGCTCAAGTTCGTGTCGGTCGAAAGCGGCATCGGTTGGGTGCCGTTCGTCCTCGAAGCTGTCGATCACAGCTACCTCGAAGCGCGTCACCACCGCACGAGCGAATGGGAGCTGCTCCCCTCCGATTACTTCCGGCGCCAGGTGTACGCGTGCTACTGGTTCGAGTCGGTCGCCACGAACCGCCTGTTGAACGAGTTGCCCCTCGACAACATCTTGTTCGAGACCGACTTTCCGCATCCAACGTGTCTGTACGACAACATCGAGGAGCGCATCGAGGCGAGCCTGGGCGCGCTCGCGCCCGAGGTGCAACGCAAGTTGCTCTGGGACAACGCTGCGGCGCTGTATCACGTCGAGGCGCCCGTACCGCTGAACTCATAGAGGATGTGCCGATAAGTGCATCCTCACCCAGCAATAACTGCGACGCTTCACCTATCCGCGCGAGTCCTTAGTCCATCTGGCCTCTCAAGACCGTTCCGCATTGCGTCGATGGACGTGGCGTGACGCCCGAGATCCTCGCCCTCGTTCGTGTTCCGCGCACCCTCGAAGACTTGGACCTCCAAGAATCACTGCTCGTCGATCTGGTGCTGCGCCGCGCGCTGCTTGACGGCCGCACGTCCATCACGCGACTCAGCGCCTCGCTGTGCCTCAATCACAGCCTGACCGAGACGTTCGTCATACATCTTCGCGAAATGAAGCTTGTCGAGTTCGAGGGAATGGTGGGCCGCGACTACGTGATCGTGCTCACCGACGCCGGCAAGATGCTCGCGTCCGAACGTATGCAGGCGTGTGCCTACGC